>CAYXDZ010000127.1:0-8607 GCA_964463815.1 uncultured Verrucomicrobiota bacterium
CGAGCACAGATTCACATTAAAGGTCACATTGTAGTCGATCGTATGCAGCCGGCCAGCGGCGTTGAATCGAACCAGTCATAATCGGGCGTAGAGGGCCTTGAGGCGGGCCACGGCCAGGGCTTCCGCGAGCCGGTCGCGGAGTGATTGCCGGAGCCAGCGGATGAACTTCACGCCCCGCTGCGTGGCTCGCCGCGCCAGCAACAACAGCCGCGCGAGGGGCGACCCCTCCCGCGCACACTGGCGCCGCAGCGCTTCCATCCTTTGCGCGCGCCGCCGGTCCTCCGGTGTGTTGCTCACCTGGTGCCGGTCTTCCACGTCCTGTTCGTAGCTCAGCAGCAGATTGTGGGTGAGGGCAATCATCTGCGCCTGCATCTCCCGCGCCACCAGGCTCGTGCCCCAGGCCCGCGTCTGCCCCAGCTTGTTCTTCAGCTCATCAAACACCTTCTCCACCTCCCAGCGGCGGCGGTAGAGTTCGACGCTCACCCCGGCGGGCAGGTCCGGCTGGTTGGTCAAAAACTCGAACACTTCCCCGCCGACCGGTTCCTGATAAGTGACCACGCGCAACAACTGGCCGGCCCGTGACCGGACCTTCCAGTCGGCCAGCACGCCGTGGTTGCGGGGATCCTGCCGGTCCAGCGGCCCGTCCTCCACCCACTCCATCACCATGTTCTCCTTGAGCCGGCTGAGGAAATAGATCGCGCTCTCCCGCCGGCACCGGTGCCAGAACTTCAGATCGATGCCCGCCTTGTCATAGACCAGCAGCACCCGCGTGCCTCGGGGCACGTCCCGGCGCAGCCCCTTGGGTTGGACCCGCTTGAGGGCGCTCAGGTCGTGCTCGTGCAATCCCTGGCCGGTGGCCAGGTGGACCAGGGTGTGGGTGCGCAGGTTCAACCGGTAGAAATGCCCCACCGCCAGCTTGGCCCCTTCATGCCGGGGATCATGGATGGCACCCCGGTGCCAGTGGCCGTCGGCGGCAAAACACGCGTAGCCGGCCAGTTCGGGGATGGCCGCCAGCCGATCGGTCAGCCGGGGCTCGAGCTGCTCCACCACGTTCCCGGCCAGTTCCCGGACCAGCTCGCGTCGGCGTTCGCTGCGCAGGGCGGCGAAGTAGTTGCAGGTGGTGGGCACCTTTTCAAAACGCGGTCCGTGTTCCTGGAGAAACGCCCGCCCGCTGGGGCTGGCCTCCAACACCCGCTCCACGCCCATGCGCACCCATTCGTCGTCGGGCAGTTCGGGGCAAAACCACAAGTGTTGGGCTGTGGTCAGTGCCTGGCGCAGCGGTTGATAAAACGCGTGATTCACGGTGGTGGCGGCGGCGGGTTTGTGCATTGAGCCAATTTTGTTTGGCTCCACCCGTGTCAAGCCTGATTGCCGGGTGGCGGCAACATTCTGCGCGACTTTTCCGGGCCGGGAAGGTTCCGGCGACCCTCGCCTGCGCGACACACGGGAACGCACTCCCCACCCACGTGCACACCCATTGCCGCCCAACTATAACTTGTTCGATTCAACACCATTGTGCAGGAGCACATTCAAGCCGGCCCGTTCGGCCCGGTTGGCTTGCAGAAACTCGGCCGGCAGATTGATCGTGGTCAACCAGAGATCAATCTGAGTCAATTGCTCATCAGACCATACTCCGCGGTGCATGCCGTCCCAAATCGGTTCCAACGCCAGTTGCAGCAATGCGACTCGTATAATCGTGGTGACCAGTGTGCCTTGCGAGGCCAACCCGTTCGCAAACTGGATTACCACCCGGACATCCTGGAGCGCGGCCTCGGCCTGTTGTTCGCTTATTTGGGCGACTGCCAATACGGCAAATGTCATCGCCGCAGAGCGGACAAATACGAAGTCAGGCAGGGGATTGCCAAACGCATGATTTGTGGGCACGCGAAACTGGGAGTGTGGGCGAAGAGCGGCCATGCGCAATTCGTTGAGGGTTTCCTCGGCCGGCTCCATCCATTCCAAGATCAGCGCGCCGGGTGATGAGTTGGTGAGTACCACGCCGGGCAGGAGCGACTTGCGAATCTCCCCAGCCATTCCACCGGTATCACTTGCTTTGCCGAAACGCGCCTCGCCCAGATAATCCATCAAACCCACCGCATTGTGCGTATTAAGCAGGTTCCGCGCACGCGGAGCCAGGGAGCCTCTGTAACCGACCGCCTCAATGAGAGGCGTGCGCGCAAAATTCTTCTCGTCTGGCACTGATTCGGGAATGAACGAATTCCAGTCCAGCTTTTCGCCTTGGGCCTCCAGCAAAGCCTTCACCTTCGCCCACTCGCGCCGGCCGACCTCGGCCTGGTGCTGACAGTAGAGCCACCAAGAGAACGCAATTACGCAAATCATTCCAAGCACCAGCAGCAGAAGCTTAAACCAAAGATTAAAGGCCGAGAAGAAAACCCGAATCGGATGTGGTGAATGTTGGCCTGCTTCCATCGCTTTCGGAAGAAAACCAATCCCGTTCAACAATTGCACGCCGGAAAGCAGCCCTGACTTGGCACCCCCACTGCCGGCTTGTTTCGCGGCGGACTGGCAGTAGATTTCCCGCGTGATCTACGACACGTCACTTGACACGCTCCTGCAAAAAGTCTGGGACGGCCACCGCATCGACCGCGATGAAGCCCGGCGGCTTTACACGCTGCCGCTGGAAGAACTCGACCGCAAGATCGAGGAGACCATCGCGCTCGACGGCACATTCTCAAGGAATGCCTTGTGTAGATCCTCTGTGATGCTGGCGTCGCCATGAACGTTATCGCTTCGCGCAAGAGCATCCTCGCGCGCATGCTGCAGAGCGACCGCAATGCACGCCTCGTAAGGCACACAATAGCTCCATCCTGTTGTTCCCATAGAATCTCCTGTGTGCAATCCCGGCTAGCGGTATTTTCGCCGAAACTGGCCGCCCCGTAATTAACTGGGAGGATCGGCTCATGGTGTAATTTTCCACGTCTGTACTGGGCGGGTGACAAGCCTTGGTTGCACAGATAGCCGCGCCGGGGCGCAGCCCGGTTTCTTGCATCGTCGGAAAGCTGTGGACCAGCGGCAGCAAGCAGCCCACCACAAAAGCAATGGGTAACCGGGCGAACGCGCAAGAAGCCCCGGTGGGGCGGCAGGAGTCTCGCCCTTCCGATCAGCGGGTCAGCTTCGCCGCGATGGAGGGCTCCGCCCCGATGGTGCCGTGGAGGTGTTCGAGGTAAGCAGGTGACTTCACGCGCGCCAGTTCCTGCTCGGCGTAGGTCAGTCGGCTGTGAATCCCCAAACGGCCGGCCTCCTCCTGATGCGTGGTCTTGTTCAAGAACTGCTTCAGGTAGCCGACGTGCTGCTGCCACAACCGCCGGTCGATCGTCTGCTTGGCCGCCAGCCGCTCCCGGTACCAGTCGCTCGCCAGCATGGCTTCACGCGTGAACAGTTGGCGGAATTCCGGGGAATCGAGGCCGTGGCCGTTCCACTGGTCGTCGCGCATAATGTGCAACAGCGCCTTCACCGGGGGGCAGGCCTGTTCCACGCTGCCGTCGGCGAAATAGGCCGCCGACACCCGCCGCTGCGTCTCGATGATGTTGTCCATGCCGTCGGCGAACACGTCCATGCCCTGCAACTCGGGCTTCAGCATCTCCTCGGTGAACACGACGTGCGGGTGATTGAACATGCGGCCGAAGAACGTGATGGCGAAGCGGCGGGTCATCCGGTAGCCGAGCCGGCTGAAGAGCAGCTTACGGCCGTTGTGCTCCACGTCGTCGCACTTCTCGAAATAACCGTTCTCGATCAGGAACTTCGCGTCGCGTTCCTCCGCTCGCATGCGGCACCAGATCTCGGGGATCAACAGGCTCACGTCATGATCGACGCGGCAGTTGGGCCCCACGTAGCCGGCGGCGGAGACGAAGCCGTCGTAGCCGGTAAGCAGGTGGGAGACGAGCGTGGCGTTGACATCATGAATCGGCAGCAGCGCGTTGAACGGTCCCTTGGTCAGCGCGCCCTCGGAGCCGGCCCCGGTGGTCGAAGGCGACTTGCCGGTCATCGAACAGATAAACTCCATGAGCAGCTCCGGCAGTTCCATGAAGTGGATCGGATTGTACACCGCGAGCGAACGAATCTTGTTGGCGGGCTCGGGCGGGTTGTTGCGCCGGCCGGGCACCACGCAGTTGACCGGGTTCAAGACCAGCTCGGTCGCGGGCACCATGCGATGCAGGCGGGTCGCCATCTCGATGAGATAGTTTTCGCGCGGGGCCACGAGGTCCGGCCGCAACTGAAGGTAGCGCGGGTTTTTGGACGGCTTGCCGTCCACGAGGCGCGGATTGGCGTTGCAGACGAAGTAGCGCGGCTGGTCGGCGGCCGTCATCTCCCAGATCAACTGCTGCATCGGCGGCGTGAACTTCACGAGGTTGATCGAGTCCTCGACCATCTCGCGGGCATCGGCCGGGGTGAGCGGCTCCCAATTGGAGAGAAAGTTGCCGCCATCCGAAAGATCGCGCTCGGTGGCCTTGTCGTAGCCGCGGATGATCGCGTCGTCCGGGCGTTGAAACAACCGGTACTCGCAGTTCTGCACGAACTTCACGCTTGGCTGCTGGTAGTCCTGGTTCAACCGGCCCAACTGCCGGGTCGGCACGACCACCGCGGCCGTGATGTCGTCCTCTCGGGAAAGCTTGGCGGCCGGATGGAAGTCCTTGCGCAGGCCGAAGACCCGCCACGAACCATCCGGCTCAAAACCGACGCGCACGTAGGCGGAGACGAGTTTCCGGTTGTCGCACTTGAGTTCGTTGCCGGGAATGCCGTTGACGACATCGACGCTGAAGTGTTCGCGCCAGCGGGTGCCCCATTCGGGTTTGTAAAAGCGCTTTACCACGAACACGAGTTCCTTCACGTACTGCGGGATGGAATCGAGCCAGGCGTTGTATTCCTCCGAGTAATCACGGCGGGAAGGCGTGAGCAGCTTGATCACGGAGCCCAGCGAGCGGTCGGCGGCGAGCACCGCACGGCGGTCGGTGCCATTCCGTTTGGCGTCCTTGAAGCGGCTGGTGTAATCGCGGTCGATCATCTTCTCAACCTGGTCGAAGTCGGCTTTGAAATTCGCGACAAAGACCGGTCCTTGGAGCACGGCATCCGTGATCGGCTTGGAAATCTCCGACTTGCCGCCCCCGGAAACCGTGCAGGGCTTGTGACAAAGCGTGCCCTCGGCGGCGGTGCCGGTCAGCCGCCAGGCGCGGTCCCCCGGCGGTTTCTCCATGTGGACCTTGTAGCCCGAGGGCCGCACGTAGGTGCGCTGCGGCAACAGTTTGATGGACCGCGTCTCGCCCTCGCGAACCCAGCTCACGGTCTGCTTGTGCAAATCAAACAGCACATCCTCGGGAACGTAAACGATGTCGGGGTGCGCCTTGTCGATGGCGTAACCTTCCGGCTTCACGTCCATCATGTGGCCGAACGTCTGGATCACCTGCTCGAAGGTGTGACCCTTGCGCCGCACATGGCGGTCACCGCAAAACTCCTCCCCGAGATCGTAGCTCGGATAAACCAGCGCGCCGCCGGCGTGTTCTTCCTCGCACAAGCCAAACAAATTGGCGGCGAAGCTGAGCTGCGTTTTGACCTCCTTCTTGCAATAGCCGAAATAGTTGTCAGCGATCAGCGTCACCATGACACCGGTTTCATCGCGGCAGGTCAGCTTGAAGGCGTTGCCGCCATTGTAGAGTTCGCCGGCATCCTTCCAGCACAGGCCGTCGCGCCGCTGGCGTTCGGTGGCCTGATCCCAGGGCGGCAGGCCGGCGTCCTTCTTCGTGATGGTGATCAGGTGCGGCGCCAGAATCACGCAGCCCGTGTGCCCGGTCCAATGCTCGACATCCAGTCCGGCATCGTTCTGGGGAAGGAAGGGATCGCCCGCATTGCCGAAAATGCTTTCCACAAAATCGAGGTTGCCGACGAGGTTGCCCGGCACGAAGAAGCGTACTTCGATCTTCTTTTCCGGCGTGAAGCCCGGCACCTCCGGACAGACCACCGGGCGCAACAGCAGTGACACCCAGGCCCGCGCGGCCTCCGTATGACCGGCGGTAAACGGCAACTGCAACAAGCTCGGCGGCGGCGTGAGCGCGGCCTGCAGCAAATTGGCAAAGACGTTGACCGGCACCGCCAGTTTGTCGTCGGGAATCGGCAGCCCTCCCTCGGTCACATGGAAAACGCCCTGGGTGGTGCGCCGGTCCTTCGCCGGATTGTGCAACACTCCGTTGCGCGCGCGATAGGTGCTCACGATGTCGCTCTTGAACTCGTCCGCGTTGGGCGGCAGCGACAGCACGCGGGCGAGCCCGTGACGATCGAGCACAAACGTCTGGCCCGGCAGCTTGGGCTGGACCGTGCAGCCATCGAGATAGCCGTCGAGAAACTTTTGAATCCGCCAGTCGGCCGGACAGAGATAATTCGCCAGCAACCGGCTCGATTCGCGCGAGTGTTGCAGGAGCGTCTCGAGCAGGTCGTCGAGCGCGGCATCGACTTCGGCCCCCACCGTGGGCTGGCCCAGCGCCGCCAGTTTGAGGTTGATGTAGCGAACGAGGTTCGGATCCGGATACGGATCTTTCGAAACTCCAATGCCGAGGTCACGTTTCAGATTCATGATTCGTTCAGGAGACGGGCCGCACTGCTGCCGCCAGACCCGCGGGAGCATGCGAAACGGAATGCGGCGAGTGCAAGCGACAGTTGCGCAACGCCCGAACAAAACTTTGCATCGGCGGGCGCGGAATTCACCGGCGCGTTCATTGCCGGCGGACCGGTTCAGAAGTGCGCGATTACTTCGATCTCGACCTGGGCACCGCGCGGCAAAGCGGCCACCTGAATGGTCGATCGCGCCGGGAAATCAGCCGTGAAAAAACGCCCATAGACCTCGTTCATCGCGGCGAAATCAGCCAAGTTAACCATGAACACGGTGCTCTTCACGACGTTCGCAAACGTGAGTCCCTGATCTTCGAGGATGATCCGGATGTTCTCCAGCACGCGCGTAGTTTGCGC
This sequence comes from uncultured Verrucomicrobiota bacterium, assembly GCA_964463815.1. Lineage (GTDB taxonomy): Bacteria > Verrucomicrobiota > Verrucomicrobiia > Limisphaerales > RI-55 > RI-55. The sequence goes on from CAYXDZ010000127.1 coordinate 6,976, forward strand.
GGCGATGTCCGCCGGGAAGGACGCTCCAGGATTCGCCGGATCGATCGGAATCTGCCCGGCGCAAAACAGCAGATCGCCGATGCGCACTGCATGGTTGTAGGGTCCGAGGGCCGGGGCCGCGTGGGCGGGTTTGATGACTTGTTTGGTCTGCGACATGGCGGGCATGGTGGGAAGCGCGGACCGCTTTGCCAATCAGAAAGGTGCCGACCTTCCGGCGCAGTCAATTCCCGCTTGCCACGTTCGGGCCGCATCCGGAAGCTCGCCTCATGTCCGCACCCGAATCCGACCAGTTCCGTGAACTCTTCCGCATGCAACGCGCGCTGAACGAGCGCATCGGCGTCCACACCTACGATATGTCCGAGGCGGACAAGACCAAGTGGGTGCTCAATTACTGCCGGGCCATGACCCAGGAACTCGCCGAACTCACCGACAGCGTGCCGTGGAAATGGTGGGCGAAGTATCAGAAATTCGACGAGCAAAACGCGCGCGTCGAGGTGGTCGATCTGTTTCACTTCCTGATCAGCCTGGCCCAGGTGCTCGGTATGAGCGCGGATGACGTGTTCGCGGCCTACGTGAAAAAGAACGAGGTGAACTTCAAGCGCCAGGAAACCGGTTACACCGCGAAAGACCACGACGACTCGAAGCACATTTGAACCGGGGCCGCCGGCCGCCGCTCAATCGAAGATCACCGTGCGGTTGCCGTTCAGGAAGACCCGATCTTCGAGCACCAGTCGCAGCGCCTTCGCCAGCGCCATGCGCTCGACATCGCGGCCGGCGCGGGCCAGTTCCTGCGGGCTGTGCGTGTGATCCACCGGCAAAAGTTCCTGCACAATGATCGGGCCGGCATCAAGGTCATCCGTCACAAAGTGCGCCGTGGCCCCGATCACCTTCACGCCCCGCGCAAAAGCTTGATGATACGGCCGGGCACCGATGAAGGCGGGCAGGAAGGAGTGATGGATGTTGATCATCCGGCCAGCGAACCGGCGGACAAATTCCGGGCTCAACACGCGCATGTATTTGGCAAGCACCACCAGGTCCGGCCGCAAGGGCTCGATCACTTCCAGCAGTTCGCATTCGTGGGCTTCGCGGGAAAGGTCGCCGTGCGGCACGTGTTTGAACGGCAGGTCGAAGCGCCGCACGAGCGGTTCGAGATCCCGGTGATTGCTGGCCACGGTAAGAATCTCAAACGGCAGCTCTTCAAAATTTTCCCGCACGAGCAGATCGGCCACGCAATGATGTTCGCGCGAGGCCAGCACCACCACGCGGCGGCGTCCGGGTCGGACGAGGCGGATCACCGCGTCGGCGGGCAGCACCGACCGGCATTCCTCAACCACTTCGCCGGCATCGACTTCGCCGGAGAATTCAGTACGCATGAAAAAGCGCCCGACTTCGACGTCGGCAAACTCGTGGTTCACGAGGACGTTGCACCCATGCGCCAGCAGCACGCCGGTCACGTGATGCACCAGCCCTTGTTGATCGGAACATTGAATGAGCAACCGCCAGGAAGTCATGGCCGGCGAGGTTGCGCAACCCGGGTTGCCAATGCAAATCCGATCCACCCGGACGCTCGCACGTCCGGCGGTCGCGCCGCGTGAAAATCCTTGTCTGCTTTCACCCACTTTTTACATTCGC
>CAYXDZ010000128.1:0-8576 GCA_964463815.1 uncultured Verrucomicrobiota bacterium
TGGCGGCCCACCGCCGCAGCGACGCTGGCGACAACGGGAAGCCGATCTCACTCATCACTCGAACAGTGGCACGAGCCGCCTCTTGCTCAAGATAGCCAGCAGCCATGTAGTTTCCGTAGGCCCACACAGCATCCTCGCGATGAACAACTTTCCGGAAGGCACGGTACAACCCCAACTCTTGTTTTGGTGTCATCGGCGGCAACCGTAGCAAACCGGCTGAGTCGGTTACAGGAAAGCGGCGAAAGCTATCGAACCTGATGCGAGCAGCGCGATTGATAAGCCTGCCCTGCCCCGTTCGGCCGCTGAAACCGACCTGAACACGTAATGAAGGCTCGCTGCCGCAACCCTTCACTCAAGCGCCACTTCCGCTGTGTCTCACGACTGATCACCCTCTGATTTCCAAAATTGTCGGTTGCTCAGGCCTTCATGCACGGCCTCGCTGTACCACTCGACCGCAGAGTTCAATTTTTCAATCTCCTCGTTCGAAATGGTCATGTCAGTATCGGTCTTTGGGTGGGTCAGACGGTGCCGAACCTGAACAGATTTTCGCAAGTCATCCCAACCGTGCTTAGAGAAGAAAGTTGCTTGCACGTTGGATTCCTCCGCTAGTGAACGCAGAAGGAAAGCCGTGTAGTTCAGAAAGGGTAATCTAAGAAATTCCTCTTTGAGGCGGCCGGTCTCATCGATTCGGAAAGTGTACTCGCCAAGAAACCCGATGCGGGTTGCGTTGAAGCTGGTCTTTCCGCCACCGCAGGCCGCCTCAAGGGCTTTTTCTCTCAGCGTGTTGTTCATTGCCTCCATCATCGCGAAGGTCGTTCGGAACAGAGTGCGGCGCCAGAATTGATTGTCCTCAGCATCAAGGTACTTCCGACAGCGGTCTAAATCCTCAGAAAGTGCGGCTAACGCTCTGGGCAAGTTGTCTTCTTCGTTCATTGTCTTGCTAGGGCTGGTCGGCTCGCTCACTCCCCTCCCCTCCACACCACCGCATCCCCCTGGATCTCGACCTGGTCGCCGAAGGTGGCCTTCAGGCTGGCCAGGGTGGCGGCGTCCAGATCGCGGGTGCTTGCCTGGAGATCTGTGTTGAAGCTCGCCACATTCGACGGCGCCGGCGCGCCAGGCGCCAGGAGCCCCAACTCCTCCGCGCGATCGCGATCCACATCTTCTACCCACATTCCAGAATTGTAGTCGTAGGGCGGCCAGGGCACGCCGAACGCGCTGATTCTCTCCCAGATCGGGTCCGACTTCAGGGCCACCATCGCGACGCGCGCGTCTGCCGCGGCCGTGGCGTCGCCCAGCTCGCCGCGGGCGCCGTTCCAACGCGTCTCCCAATCCCTGGGTTCCTCGCGGCTTTCGAGCCGGTAAAGTTCCTGGGCGGGAAAGGCATCGATGACGCCGGGCTCCTGGCCCTGGGCGAAGTTGCCGTAGCCCTGGGCGCTCTCGGTGTTCTGGCGAAGCTGAAGATTAATCCTGGCATCAGAGGACAGATCCTTGATCGTGCCGGCGTCTTCGGCGGCCGGCTGGTAACCGATGGATTGAAGCAGGCGCTTGATCTCCAGGCGCGCGGTGGCCGGATCGTTGGCGGCCTGCAGGAGTGTTTCCACGCCGGTGCGGAGCCCTTGCAGGAGCTGTGCATTCGTGACGCGGGCGGAGAAGAAAGCGCGATCTCGGAGCGCGGCCGGCACCTGGTCAAGCCACTGCGCGGAGGACAACGCGCTGGTGATGGTGCGTTTCCCGGCGAGCTTTGAGATCGCTTCTTTGAATGTCACCTAAATCAAGCCCGCCGCTTTTCGTAGTTCCTTACGCCGATCCGCTGTCGCTCGGTCCCAAATCCCCGTATCTGATGGCTCGCAAGGCCGCCATTCCTCAGCAACGACAGACAGGACGAGCTTCCCATCCTCACAGATCCAGCCCGTTTCGGTCACAATGAATACGTCACTGATCGCCTTGTGAAAAATCGGCTTCCCTTCTGGAAGCCAGAGCGTTTCCCCCACTTCGAGCTTTCCTTCGCTTTCAAGATTCCACTCCCCGAGAGCGGTCCCACCGTGGTTGTAAAGTTTGATCACGTTCTTCATACTTCAATCATCATAAGCAGTGAGCCGGTCACCGGTGAACCAAAATCTCTCACCACATCGGACACTCGCCCTGGTGTCGCTCAAGTGCCTTCGGCCGCCCCCACATAGGTACGGCCTTCGCCTGGAGACAGAGGGCTTGGCAGTCGAGGCAGCAATTGCAGGCGGGCGGGCTCGCGCGGCGACTGCGGAAGGTCTGCCAGCAACCTCCCTTAGTGCCGCGCGCTGGCCTGGCAGCCGGCGATGACGGGCACCAGGCGCCGGCCTCGATGGTCACAGCGCTCCTGGGCAGGCAGCTTGATCAGGGTTTCAAACGGAATCCCGGCGCGACGCTCCAGGGCATCGAGGGCGGCCGCGAGTTGCGGCATGTCGCCAGCCGGGGTTTGCGATTGCCCGGCGGGCGTGGTGTGGTTAGCGTTTCCTCCGACTTGTTGGGTTTGCATGACTAGCTTTCCTTTCAGGTTTTTCGCCCTGGCTGATGCTCGTAACATCGCCGGGGCTTTTTGTTGGGGGTTTACGTTTCTGGCTTCGCCTTCCAGTGCTCATCGATCCACTCGATGAGTTGAAAGGCGTAATCGGCCGACGGCTCGGACGGCTTTTCCGTGGCCACCCACTTGGAAACCATCGTGCGCGAGACTTTCAGCTTTTTGGCGATGGCCGCCTTGGTGCCGGGCACCGCGCAGAGCTGCTTCAGCTTCCTCTGATAATCATTCCAGCGGGTCTTCATGTCGGTGGAAGACGTGTAACCGGCGGCCGGCGTGTTGTCAACTATGGTTTCCTGATGTTCATTCCCTCCATCCGCCTTTCGAGCTGCTTTGTGCTTCTTTACCTCTTCCCAATGCGCCTGCACAAAATCAGAGCCAGCCGAGAAAATTGACGCGTAGTAATCCTGCAAAAGGTGATCGGGAATCAGCAGACGCTGATAGCCAAACGCTTCGTCGTATCGGTCTTTGAGGACGCCCCTCAAGTCCCCGCCCTTAACCCGGTTGAATGATTCAATCACCTCTTCTTCCTCATCCAAGCGAGCCACCGGAAGCGAGAGAGTCTTGCTGACCTGCTGATAGTGGAAGTTGATTTCAGGAGCCAGGTAGTTGTCAAAAGCTTCAGAGAATAAAACTCTTTCTGGTATTGGCTCTTCGACCCAATTCGGAATGGGAACATAGTGCCACATTGGCAACTGCCCCGTTGCAAACCACCGCTGGCTAAAGCCGAACATCTGGCAGGCTTTCCTTCCTAGATCATAGCGCACCGGGGCGCGGCCGTATTCATAGCTCGCCCAGCGATCTTTGGAGATGCCCGCTGCCGCCGCTGCTTCCTGCATCTTCCGGCGGCTCTCCATCCGCATGGTGCGGAGCCGTTCACAGATGGCAGCTTCGCGTTCAGGAAGGAGTGATGAGCTTTTGGCTGGCTTGGGCACGCACAACAGTATTTTCAACAACGGTTGAAAAAAAGCCTTGCGTTTTCAACTCCAGTGGAATTTTCTGACCGCCAGACATGCGCATCAAGCGCTCTTTTTTAGCACCGTGAACCGTCACCCGAAACAAACCCGACGCCGCCCGGCGGATGCGATTCGCGGCTTGAACGCCGCCGCCCGCGCGCTGGGTGTGTCTCGCGGCCACCTTTCGCTTGTACTTCATGGTCATCGATCTTCCCCTCGTCTTGCCCGGCAGTACGCCGCCTGGCTCGATTCGCAACCCACCCGCTGAACCACCCCGCACCCCACCAACTCATGCCCCCCACACCCGCCACTACCACGAACCGCCACCCTGCCACGAACCGCCACCCTGCCACGGAGACGGAGGCCAAGGTCATCTTCGCGCGCGCAGAGCGGGCGATCAAAATCACCACCGACGCCGACATCGAAGCGCTCTTGCCGCCTGGCTATTTCGAGGACTTCAAGCGGCGGCGCGAAACCCTTCGGCAGATCCAAGGTGGCGACGTGCGCGAGTTGGCCATTATGGCCACCGTCAGCCAGCTCCGGAACGATATCGCGACCGGCGACTTCACCGTTGCGGACGAGGCCAAGTAATCCAGCCAGACATCAACCACCGCCGACATCATGAAACACGAAACCGCCGCCGGCCAGTTTATCGAGCTGGTGAATGCCCGCTGCGCGCAGGGGCACGACTACACCGCGAGCTGGCAATTTGTCCGGGCCAACAATCCGTCCCTCTATGAAAAGATGAAGACGGAAGGCGCGCCGAAGGTGAACCTCGCGAACTCCGCCAACGCCTCAGAGATCGAACGCCTTCGCGCCGTCATCGCGCGGGAGTCCAAAACCGCCGTCAGCCTGGCGAATTCCTTAATGGAACGCTGTGCATATACGTTTGAACGCGCATGGGCGGAAACGAAGATCATGAACAAAGATGTGCATCAGCGCATCGCCGACGCGCACAAACGCGTGCTGGAGTTAACGAACGCCCAGCCCAACCCCGCCGCTGCCGCATCGGCCCCGGCCACCGAGACCGCGCCTTCAGTCCCGCCCGCCAACGCCAAGTCGCTGCACGAGGATTTTCTGATGCTTCCAGGCACGGTTTGGGATGCCCCCGACATCAAAAAGCTCGTGGGCGAACCAGAAGGGGCGGCCGGTGCGATGGTCCGCCAAGCATGGGATCGTGAGCGTCACAACCTCAAGGCCGCCGCCTTCGCGAAGCTCTTGGATGCTGCCGCCAAGGTCGCGGCGAGTTTGTTCGATGACGACGTTGAGCGGGCGCGCGCCACGCTGGCCGCCCGCCTTCCGGCCATCGCCCGTGCCGCCGTCGCGGGCGTGGAGCCTGCCAAGGACGAGGACATGGCGAAGCTCCTGAATGTTCCGGGCTGAGATGACGGCTTTTGCTCCAACCTTTTGTTCGCGTCGGCACGGGGGTGTCCCGGCGGTGCGAGCGAACGTCGCGGCGACTGGTTATCGTTGCGATGTCCACCGAAACAGGCGGGTGCGCGGCGATAGTGCCGCGCCCCGCGCTGTTCGGTCACCAGATAGATTTTCTGCGGCGGATTTGCTGTCTGTCGCAGTCCTTGGCGGGGTGCGTTTCGGCGGCATGAGGGTGCCGTTTTTTTCATCCCGTTGCAGTGCTGGCCGGATGAGGGCCGGCACTGCTTTTGAATTTGGGATCGATGGTCGAAGGTTTGTTCGATCCCACCCACGACGCGCGTCCTGGCCGGCCGCCTTGTGGGCTTTTGTTATCGTCCGCGACGGGAAAGGGAAATCATTCAACCGCAGCCGCACGAAGAAGAACGTGCGACCGCTTGCCCTTCCCAAACATGCCCCTCCAAAAACCATCACCCGCTGATCCCATGTCCTCCGCCGGCCAGGCATCCCACGACACCCCGCCGCTCACCTGGCAACGCGAGCGTGCCGAGCGCCTGCACCGGGCCTGCTTGACGGTTGAAGCGCGGCTGAAGGCCGGCGACATCCGCCCGATGGACTGCCTGGTCATCGATGACGCGACTTGGAATTTGTACCTGAAATGGCGGCAGCCGGACGGCACATGGAAACTCACGCGCGGCCAGATCATCCTGATCATCGACTTCCGCACGTTGCGCGTTCTGCATTTCGGCATCATTCCCGAGGAACAGCCGAACTCGCTGCTTGCGTGGTCGGTGACAACCAGAGCGATTGAGGAGTTCGGCTTGCCGAAGGCGCTTTACCTGGAGCGCGGCAAAGTTTTCGCGGAATCGAAGCTGATGACCGGCGGCAAGCTCGCCATGCAGGCGATGCGCGCGCCGGGTTGGGATGACGTACCATCCGCCGAGCGCGAACTGGGCTTGCAGCGGCTCGGCATCCAGATCATCACCGCGCGGCGGGCGCGGTCCAAAGCGGTGGAGTTGGTCATCGGCCTTTTGCAGAATCTCACCGATGGCGAGTTGGGTTACTGCGGCCGCAACGAACGGTTCGACCGACCGGAGGCGCTGACACGGTTGCTGAAGGAAGCGGCCTCCCGCGATGATGAGCGGAGCGCGAAGGCCATCGCGCAGTTCTACACCGTTGAGGAATGGGCCGAACGATTCCAGGCACACTGCGACACTTACAACGCAACCGCTCAGGAAGGGAAACACCTGAAGGGGCTTTCGCCCGATGCGGCGTTTCAAGCCTGGTGGCCGCATGATGATCCGCCAACGAAACTGGACGCCGGCTGCCGTCACTGGCTGGCGCATCACCGCAAGCCGGTCGAAGTGCGCGGCGGCGCCATCAGCTTCACCTTGCGCGGCGAGAAGTTCACTTACCGCCATGAAGACTTATCGCCATTGGGGGAAGGGGGGAAGGTGCTGGCGTGGATCGACCCGGAGATGCCGGAAATCATCACCGTCACGGACATGAAGCACGAACACCCGCTCGCCATCGAACGCTGCCAGCAACCCAACGCGCTTGCGGTTCTGATGGATGAAACCGATCCGGTGTTGGCCAGCGAATCCGCCAAAGTTCAGCGGCATCAACGGTACTGGGCTGGCGAGCATCGCACGCTCAAGGCGAAGTTTGAGCCGACGTTCAGGAAGAACGTCGTGAGCCGCAAGGTCGTCGCGCTGGGCGAAGAGATGGACCGCCAGCGGACGGCATCAACCCAACGGCGTGAAGACACTCAGCAGCGCGAGCAACGTGGCCGCTCCCGTCTCAACAAGCTCGGCTTGAGCGCCGCCACCGTAGCCCGAACCGCCGACGTGGACAGCGGCTCCCGCGAGCTGGCGGACCTGATGGCGCAAGCGCGCGAGGAAGAGAGGGCGGAATCATGAGCACTCGCCGCAAACAATCCGACACGGAAGAAACCTCACAGGAGCGCTGGATGTCCTCCGAAGAGTACGCCGCGCTGCGCAGCATCAATGGTCTTGCCACCGCCGCGAAGGCGGCGCTCATCACCGATCCCGATCTTCGCCGGCTGCTGTTTGCTATCCAGGGGCGAAGCCGAACACCCGGCGGCCTCGTCAATCTCGCGCGGGAGTTGGTGGACACATTCCCGCAGAAGGCGATCACGGGCGCGCTGTCTGAAAAGCATCTCAAGCCGGCGGCGACACTTAACGCCCAAGATTTCGACTGGATTAAATCTGCGTGCCGCTTCACCACGCCCAAGGAATTGGACGCCTACCGGCTTCAGTGTATCGGTGATTGCGGGGATCTGCTGGATGAACCGCCCCCACGGTCCGCGCGAGCCCATCAAGAGGCAAGCAAGCCCGCCACCGCCACGCCCCCGGTGCCCGCAATCGAGGCACTGAACCTCGTGAGGCGGACGGTGATCGAGAAGCTGCCCGCCTACTTGATTCAGCTTTGCGTCAATCCCTACATCCAGCTCACCACGGACGATCGCTATCAAGATGGCGTGCGTCTGGAGACCGGCGATGCCGAAGACAAGTTCGTGCCGGCGGGTGTGGCCTGGTTTCAAGACCTGGTGCCCTGCCTCTTGGAACTACTCGCCCGCACCCGGAAGCGAGTAGTGGCTGAACACGCGTTGACCTCGGCAGGTCGGACGATCTGGAAGCAACTCGACTTCTGTCTGCGCACGGGTGAGATGGTGGTCATCCAGGGCCGCGAAGGCATCGGCAAGTCCGAAGCGGTCAAGGCATGGGTGGCGGCGCACGAAGGGGAATGCCGGTACCTGCAGCTCACCAGCACCACGAACCAGACCGAGTTTTTCCGCGAGCTGGCCGGAGTCCTGGGCGTGGCCTGTTCCTACATGCGCACGGTGAAGGAGATGAAGCCTCGCGCGGCGGACGTTTTGCGACGCTCCAAGCTGATGCTGATCCTCGATGAGGGACACTACCTGCTGCCGCAGACTCAGCGCGTCGAGACACGCCCGCTCCTGCTGGATTGGCTGTACTCTGGGTTGAACAATTTCGGTGTGCCGGTGGCGGTGATCGCAACCCCGCAATTTTCCCAGCTCGCCGCGCATGTCGAGAAGCGCACGGGATGGAATGCTGACCAGTTTCTCCGCCGCGCCAAGCGATTCACCGATCTGCCCGCCCGACTGGAAGCCGACGATCTTCGCCTTGTCGCCGGCGCGCTGTTGACTGACGGCACGGAGACGATGGTCAAGACCGTGGCCGTCTTTGGCGGGATGAAGGAACACCAACTCGACGCGATGAAAGACCTGGTGCGCGAAGCCCGGTTCATTGCGGAAGGCGAGGGCCGAAAGCAGATCAGAATCGCCGATCTGGAGCGCGCCATGAAGGAAGAGATCGAACCGACCTTGCTGGCCAAGGTGAAGGCGATGGGCCGTCTGAAAACAGAGAAGCAAGGCGGCGTAAAGCGGGGCGCTGCTCGCCCGATGCAAGCGCCCTGCAATGTGGCTGAACTGCCCCTTCAACGGGGCGCGACGATGGCGCCCGGCCGGGGCATCACACCGGGCAGCGGCGACGCCGAAGAAGAATTTGCGGACGCGCCAGCCCTCGCGGGCTGACGGGTTCGACGGTTAGCACATCTTATCGAAGAAAGGGCCGCCCAGCGGCCCGCTACCACGTACACGCAGCAATGTACGGACTTGCAGCTTTGCTCCGTACAACTCGACCGCGAAGCTACAG
>CAYXDZ010000129.1:0-8568 GCA_964463815.1 uncultured Verrucomicrobiota bacterium
CCCGCGCCACCACCACCGCCTCGCCCACCCGCTCATGCTGGCACAGCACCGTCTCGATCTCCCCCAGCTCAATCCGGAACCCCCGCACCTTCACCTGATCGTCCACCCGGCCGAGGTACTCCAGTTCCCCGTCGGCCCGCCGCCGGGCAAGATCACCGCTCTTGTATAGTCGCGCCCCGGGCACCCCGGACAGGTGATCCGGCACAAAACGTTCCGCCGTCAGCTCCGGCCGGTTCAGGTAGCCCAGCGCCAGGCCGGCCCCGCCCACATGGATTTCCCCCGGCACCCCCACCGGCACCGGCTGCCCCTGGCCGTCCAGGAGATGCACCACCAAATCGGGAATGGGCACACCAATCACACTACCGGAATCCAAATCCTCCCGGGACAGCGGCCGGTAGGTCACATGGACCGTGGTCTCGGTGATCCCATACATGTTCACCAGTTTGGGCCGCTGATCCCCGTGCCGGTCAAACCAGGGCCGCAGGCTCTGCATCTCCAAGGCTTCCCCACCAAAAATCACGTACCGCAATGCCAGTTCCCCCGGCCCGGACACCTCCTCCGCCCGCAGCAACTGCCGGAAGGCCGCGGGGGTCTGGTTGAGCACCGTCACCCCTTCCCGCACCAGCAGTTGATAAAACACCGCGGGCGAACGGCTCACCTCGTAGGGCACCACCACCAGGCGGCCGCCATACAGCAGCGCCCCCCAGATCTCCCAGACCGAAAAGTCAAACGCCGGCGAATGAAACAGCGTCCACACATCGGCGGAAGTAAAACCAAACCAAGGCGCGGTCGCCGAGAACAGGCGCGCCACGTTCCGATGAGTGATGCAGACCCCCTTGGGCCGGCCGGTCGAGCCGCTGGTGTAAATCACGTAGGCCGGATCTTCCGAAAGCGGAGAGCGGAAAGCGGAAAGCGGAAATGAATCCGAGGACGATTGGGGAGTGGGTTGGTCGAGACAGACGAGTTGGGCTTGGTGGGGTGGCAGGGCGGCCACCAGCGAGGACTGCGTCAGGATCACCGGCAGGGCCGCATCTTCGATCATCCACCCCAGGCGCTCCGCCGGATAGGCCGGATCCAGCGGCACATACGCCCCCCCCGCCTTCAGGATCGCCAGCAACCCCACCACCAGCTCCACCGACCGCTCCAAGTATAACCCCACCAGCACCCGGGGCCCCACTCCCCGGCTCCGCAGCACCGCCGCCCACCGCTCCGCCTCCCCGTTCAACTCCCCATACGTCAACCGTGTCTCCCCAAACACCACCGCCACCGCCCCGGGCGTGCGCGCCACCTGCGACTCAAACAACCCGGACAGACATTGGTCAGGGGCAGCACGGACCACGGGTTCGGAGAGCTGCAAAGCCGTTATCTGGCCGGTGGATGTTGGCATGATTCGGGAGACGGTCCGTTAAGTTGACGCAGCATGGGACCGGTGGCTTAGCGGAGAGCGGGCCTGGCTGAGACGTATCGCAGCAGCAGGAGTCTCACGCAAAGGTCGCCAAGTCCGCAAAGGAGTCGGTCAAGGAACCAGGCAAAAATGGCTCAGCCTGGTTCTGGTTCGCAGCCAATTTTATCGTGAATGCATTCTTCCGGCCAAATTCTTTGCCTTCGTTCGCGTCGGTTGCGTCCGCGGCGTGCGGCGCACGGTTGGAACTGAACCTGAAATCCGAAGTCCGAATTTCCGAAACCCGAAATAAGCCCGAAATCCGAAATCCGAATCCGGCTTTGTCCATTCGTTGAAAAAAGTGTCGGGGGGCATCCTCCCGAACGCGGCCCTTTCGGGCTTCACCCTTCGGATTTCTTTCGGACCTCGGATTTTGCACTTAGGAATTCCGGCTGAATGGTTACGGCCAAGCGAAACGATGCGGTTGGATTGGGGGAGCGCGCCCGCCTTCGGCGCGGCGGGCCGCGCCCTCGCGGCCCACTCGGGCGGACAACCGTCGTTCACTACTTGGTGGGGCCGGGGCGTTGGTGTTCGGCGCGCGGGCGGGCCGAACCACAGCCGGGGCGGCTGGGCTCCCCGACCCAACAAACGGCCTCATTCCGACCCAGCGTTAGCCCACCCCTCCCAATCCTCATGGATCTGGTCATCGCCATTGTCGGTTGGAACACCGAAGGTCTGCCATGCAGTGCCTGGCTTCACCCCAACCATCCGCCCGGCCGGCCGCCAACACAAAGGGAGGGACAGCGAACTGTCCCCCCCTTGGGAATCAATCTATATTGGAATCCAGCGGAGTAATCCGCCGGGGATTACATGCGGCGGCGCAGCGCGGCGATGCCCATGAGGCCGAGACCGAGCAAAGAAACCGTCATGCCCGCATCCGGCACCCGCGAAACCAGAACCAGCAAATCCTGCCGGTGGGCTCCGGTGGTTCTCGAGAACAGGTTCAAGACCCGCACCTGGCTCTGCGTCGGGTCATAATCCGCCTGGGCATTGGCCAAGCTACCGAACGGGCCGATCGGGTCGGTCACCAAGTCGAGGAACATGTTGGCTCCCTGCGGACCGACCAGCTCATTCTCAAGCACCCAGAAGGCTTCTTGCAGCAAGCCGGCGTGGGTCTTGTGGTTGGGACCGGCATAATCGTAACCGGTGAGTGAGCCGGTGGCAAAAAGGTCGTAGAGGTAGGCCGTGCCGAACGAGAGCGTATCGGGGTTACCGCCCGCTATACCGCCAGCCACGGCAGCCGTGTTGAGAACATAGTTGTAGGTGCTGCTAAAGCCGATGTTCTCATTGCGTTCCAAGCAAAACGTGGCGAACCGCGTGCCGGCATCATAAGTGGCCACCGACGCATAAGCGCCCACGAAATTGTCCGTGGTTAACGCCGCGAATTCGCCGCCTTGATGGCCAGGCTGACCCGAACCGGTACGATTAGGGGTACTGTTTAGATCAATGAGACCAGCGGAGGCGGTGCCCGCCAAAGCCAGAGAAGCGAGAGCGACCGTGCTGACGATAAGATTTTTGATGTTCATAATGTGGTACTACTTTTGGGTTTAGCTGACTGAAATTTCTATAGCCCGGTGGGTGCCAATCGATCTATCCGGCATTTTCTAATCGTAATATTCTAGTATTCAACATGATAAATCATATCTGCCGGCCGGTTGATCAAAGTCCAGGGCAACCGGCGACTTCAATTCTGTAAACCATCCCGACACTTGAATTCCGGCAGGCAAGGCGATTGTGTCGTTTTTGACGAAAAACGGCAATAAACGGAGATTTTTGAAGTGTAAAACAATCCGACACTCAAGGTTTCAGCGTGCGGGCAAATAGTTTCAAGCGGAAATGGCGGTTGGATCGGAGGGCGCACGCCCGAGGCGGGCGTGGTGGACCGAAAGCGTGCGGCCCACCCGGGCGGACGAGCATCTCCCAGTCCTTGGCGTGTGTTTCTGCGTCCGGGACCGGTGCGCGGGCGCACCGAACCACAGCCGGGGCGGCTGTGCTCCCCGACAAAACGAACAGCATCGTTTCGGCTGGGAAAGATCCGCATTTCCAGGGGTGCCAGAATGGTGATCACGAAAGTGGTGCCGGGCTGTTCCACGATGAAGAGGCGGTTGATCTCACCGGGAGGCGTGACCAGCGCCAACGGGCGGTAGAAATCCAGCCCGGGAAACGCACTCAACACCTGGTAGTCATACGCCAGTGGTTCCTGCGGCAGGGCCAGGGTGTGGTTGCCAGTCGGGGACTCCAAGGCCTCCCCTTGGTGCAGCCCCAGGAGAGCACCACGGCCAGTCGGGTAGCAGCAAGAAATCGCGCCATGACCGCAATTAAAGGGACGTTTGGGCAACAAGCAACGCGTGAATTCGAGCCCGCTGACGCCCAAAAAGATGAGCGCGTTCCCGATCCGCCGGCCCGTTCCATGCCCGGCACCACTCGCCCGTCGCGGTTACCGGGGTCACTTGCGGGCACCGATTAAGGCGGCGCAGACAGCTCAATTCACAACCCCTCGGCCTGTCGAGATTCAAACATCAATGAGACGGTCTCACACCGTCCCGGTTGTAGGAGCGCAGCAACTCCAAGGACTTCTTGGCAGAGAAGGGCACGAGGGCTTCCGGGTCCGGATAGCCAAGTGCCACCAGCATCACAGGCCGTTCATCGCGCCGCAAGGACAGGAGGCGGGCCATTTTCTCTTCGCGCTCCCGAATGTCCGGCCAGTTGATACAGCACGAACTCAGGCCCTGTACTTCCAGGGCAAACAGAAAACTCATGATGGCCAGCGAAGCATCGGTGTAGATCAAATGCCGGTCCCGTTCGCCTGCAAAATGCCACAACTGCCCGACCACCACCACGATGACCGGAATGTTGCGGGCGTACCCGCCGACGCCCCCCGGCAGCGCCGTCACCTGGCGGATCAGTTCCGGATCATCGAAAATGCGGAACTCAAAGGGCTGCCGGTTGCAGGCACTGGGCGAGAGGCCGGCCACCTCGACAGCCTGATCAATCATATCGCGGGGCACCGGCCGGGGCAGGAACCAGCGGACCGACCGCCGGCGCAGGGCCAGGTCATGCAAATCGCGAAAACTGATCTTGAGGGGGTTGGCGAGATCCCGGGCGTAGGGAGCAAACGGCCGGTCGCGCGGGAAGTCACAAACGGGCAAAGCCTTGAACCGCCCGCGGGCGGCGTCCACCACGGGGTCTGATCCCACCGCGGAAAAGTACTGCGCCAGTACATCGTGAGCCCAGGCCAGTTCCACCCGGTCGAATCCCGGTTCCGTGTCTTGACCACGCAGGCACCGCTCATAACAGGCAACCGTTTCCATGATGTAGTCGAGGGCGAACAGCGGCCGGCGCGGCCGCATGATCAGACCCTTTTCCAGCCGGTGAGTGTTGCGGCGCAAGAGTGAAAGGGTGCGGCACGGCGAAGTGATGGATTGCCGGTAGGCACGGATACCGGTGATCACGGCCTCGGTCTCACGAACCGAGGACGACGTCAACGCCGACAAAATGCGGGCGGCGGTCCGGGAACGAGCCGCCGCCTGGGAGAGCAGTCGGCGCAGGAGCTTGACGGGATAACTCATTGCTGAATTAAGTCGATGGGATGGGTTGCCGGGCCTCAACCAAGAGCCGGTTGGGTGCGACCTTTCAAACCGAACAACGGTCGCAGCAGCGCGAACTGGGCCTTCAACTCGGCCCGGCCGGCCGGCAACACGGCGAACGCGGCCAGAAACAGCGCCAGGAACAGGCCGGTGTTGACGCCGATGTGAATGATCCCGGCGAGGGGCGGCAGATGTGGCTGGACCAGCAGGGCGACCAGCGCCGCACCGGCCGTGGCCGCGAAGGGTTTGGTCACCGCCACATAAAAATCCTTCGCGCTGACGGGGGTGCCCCGGGTGGCATACACGAGGGACGGATGGAGCACCAAGTAGGTCGATATGGTATAGGCAAGGGCCACGCCGGAAGCACCCCAAGGAAGTCCGGCCGCAAAGGCGACCACCGTGACGACGGCATTGGCGAGCCCCCAGACAAAGAAGCGCCGGCCGGCGCCCTGGCTCATAAGGAGCACGCCGCGCACGCCACAAACGGGCTGGATGAGCGCGCCAGCCGCCAGAATGGCGAAGAGCCGGCCGGCCTCCCGCCATTGGGGGCCCAGAACCAACGTGATCAACTCTTCCGAAGATACGAAAAGCAGCCCCACCGCGGGCATGGAGAGAAAGGCCAGGCTGGAGCAGTACTTGAGGAAGTAGTTGCGATACCGGGCCGGCTCGTGCTGGAGCCGGCTCATCGCCGGAAAAGCGACCTTGGCCAGCGGGCCGCGCAGATTGCTGACCGGCAACATCAGCAACGAGTAGGCACGGCTGTAAAACCCCAGTTCCGTGGCCCCCCAGACCCGGCCGATCAGCACATTGTCCAGGTTGCGGGAAAAATAGTTCACCAAGTTGAAACCCGCGACCCAGGAACCAAACCGGATCATTTGCCGGGTGCCGGCACCCCGGCGCGGCCAGCCGGGCAACCAGCCCGAGGCGAGCCAAACGAAGACGCTTGTCCAGGCGGCGGTCGTCAAGGCGGCCAGCACCAGCGCCCAATGGCGCAGGCCGGTATAGGCCGCCCAAACCCCGGCGACGAAGCCGGCCAGCAACGCGGACACCCTGACCGCCGCGATCACGCCAAACCGCAGGTCCCGGGTCAGCCGGGCCATTTGCTGAGCGCTCAGGCTGGAGATCAGAAAGGAGGTGGAAAGGGCCAGCGCGATGGGGGTGAGCTCCGGCCGCCCATAAAACCAGCCGATGGCCGGTGCCGCCGCGGCCACCACGGCGGTTACGGCGAACCCGAGCACCAGGTTCAGCCAGAACAGGTTGCTGCTTTGTTGCGCGCTGACGACCCGCTGCTGAATGACGGCGGCGGACAAACCGAGATCCACGAAGATCCCCGCCAGCGCGGTAATGGCCGTCACCATGGCCACCAGGCCGAAATCGGCGGGCGTGAGCAGCCGGCCCAACACCGCCGCCGAGGCCACCTGGATCAGGAGCGCGAGCCCCTGCGAGGACAGGGTAAGCGCCGCGCCGCGAACGGATTTCTCCTTGAGCGAGAGGCTTTCCACGGAAACTGGTGCTGCCATAGTATCTAAACTGCCTGTCGGCTCCGGCCACCTAGCCCGTCCCCCACGCAGCAACTAAAATCAAGGCACCCCTGCTGTTTATGGAAGGACCGGAGCTTCTGCAACCACATCCTTATCCTTTTGCAGACGGGACGCCAGATGCGCGAGTGGCACCGCAGCACGCCGCCTTATCTCTGGCACCACCTGCTGCAGATGGGCGGCCTGGATGGCCCGTCTGCCGATGATCTCTCTGAGCCGTGACCAGACCGCAGGCCATTCTTCTGTGGCAACAAGAAGGTTTTCCGGTAATCCCACATCCGCCAACAGTTCGTCATATTTGTGCGACCACCCGATAGCCGCAGCAGGGACACACTGAGACAACGCCGCAATCAAACAGTGAAACCGGGACGAAATCACAAATTCGCATTGGCCCACGAGCGCCTTGATTACAGCCGCCGGCAGATATTCATCCACATGCAGCACTCTTGGGTTGCCCGGAAACGCGGCGGCAACCAACCGGGTCAAGAATCGATCGTCTCGTTGATCCTTCTCCTCCCGCTGTAGTTCGTGACCAAGCAGAAGTACGCTCGCGTCGAAAGTTGTGATCATGGCGTCGGTCAGGCGGATCAGGAACTGGACATACTCGTTGTCCCTGCCGGCTCCCGGGGACCGCTCATACACGCGAAGGTTGGGTGTCAGGCAGATCCGGAAAGTCGGCCTGCCCGCCGGGGCTGGGTAACGGGCACACACTTTTTCAACCGCTTCAAGAGGGGCCGGCTTGAAGTTCCAAGCCACATCTGGTGCCAGACTAATCTTATGATGGTCCGGCCCTAATATCTTCACCACAGCGTTCAGGGATGCGCGATCGCGCACATAGGAAACCTCTGAATTGTTGATGACCGCACTGATTGCCGCTGGCATGCCCGGTTTTTCAAAGGGACCCCACGCCTGTGGAAGATAGAAGGTTGGAACTCCCAAAGTGCGCATGACCCTAAGGTTGCGTGCCACTTTGCGAAAGCTGGCGGCCGAACCCCATGGATCCCCAAACTGATAGCCCCCCACATCGATCAACATCCTTGACGTCACCCCTGTGCGAAAAGTGTGAATTTTGCGAGTGAGTTTCTGCACGAGGCCGCCCGCAACAGGGGGGCCTATGAGGCGCTCACGCGGCTCAAAACCATGTGCCCTGGCTTCAGCAAAATCCGCCTTCCGCAGCCATACAACAATCTTGATGTCCGGCTGAGTTTTCCTCAAAGCAGCAGCAACTGTCAGCAGCATTGCTTCAGCTCCCTTATTTCTGAACGAAGCACCACTAATGCTCACTTTTGCTGGAGGCCGATGGTTTTTCATGTATTTAGGTGGGCTTGAAAAAGTTGACTCGCGGGATTCCGCTGCGCAGTTATTTCAGACGCCAGACAGGCTGGATGCCCAGGCTGCGCTTCACCTTACGTTTCGCCTTGGTCAACCACAGGCGCCAGCCATAATAATGGCGCGGGTCTGGCGAAGCACCTTGCACCACCTCGGCCATGTATTGGACCCGGCGCTTCCACTCCTCCAGCGTCCGCACTCCCGAGTTGATCGCGCTGAGCGGCTTGCTCCGTTGGAAGTCCTCCTCGGTGCGCAGCCCGCAATAGACCGACCGGGGATCATCCATGTGCTCCTGGTGAATGAATGGAAAATACCATCCGTGTCTCCACCCCTTCAGCGCGCTGCGCAAGCAGTAGCCGGTAAATGATTCGTTATCGCAAATCGGTCCACACTGCGTGACCACCTCGCGTTTCATCACGTAACCGGAGCCTCCCACCCAGGGGTTGAGCATGAACTTGTGGCCACCCTTGAGCAGGTGAATTTTTTTTTCCGCCAGTCCGGGCACGTAATCCTCGTCGTAGTAGAGCCAGCAGCCGAGGATGCCAAGGTCATGATTCTGCTGATGGGCTTGGGCCAGCGTTTGCGCCCAGCCATCCGGGACCAGACAATCATCATCCACCTTCGCAACAAATGCCCCATCGGTGTTTGCCCAGAACCAGTTGGTTGGCACCCG
>CAYXDZ010000130.1:0-8485 GCA_964463815.1 uncultured Verrucomicrobiota bacterium
CAACTGTTGAAGTCCCCCGGTTTCACCGCCGTGGCCGTGCTCACGCTCGCGCTCGGCATCGGGGCCAACACCGCCATCTTCAGCGTGGTCAACGCCGTCCTGCTCCGGCCGCCTCCTTTTGCGGACCCCGAGCGGCTGGTGTTCATCTCGGAGAAGTCCCGGGGTCTGGACAACATGTCGGTGGCCTACCCGAACCTTCTGGACTGGCAGCGGCAGCAGACCTCCTTCAGCGCCCTCGCGGGGTTTCGCGGCGAGGCCTGGAACCTGACCGGTGACGGCCATCCCGAGCGCGTCACCGGCCTCCAGGTCTCCGCCAGTTTCTTTCCCACGCTCGGCCTGCCGCCCCTGCTCGGCCGCGTGTTCACCACGGAGGAGGACCAGGTCGGCGGCGAACGCGTGGTCGTGTTGAGCGAGGGCCTCTGGCGCCGGCGTTTCGGCGGGGATCCGGCGCTGCTGAACCGGGCGGTCATCCTCAACGGCGAGCCGTACACCGTGGTGGGGATCGTACCGGCGGCGTTTCAATTTCCCCGGCGCGTCGAATTGTGGACCCCGCTCGGTCATCAGGCGCCCTGGACGAACGAACGCGGCTGGCATCCGGGTCTGTATGTCGTCGGCCGGTTGCAGGCCGGAGTCGAACTCGCGGCGGCACGGAGCAACCTCGAGGCGATTGCCGCCCGCCTCGCCCAAGAATATCCCGACTCCAACCAGGGGCACAGCGTGACGGTGATGCGGCTGCAGGAACGGTTTGCCGGACCGGGTGTCCGCACGGCGCTGGGCACGCTGCTTGGGGCGGTGCTGCTGGTGTTGTTGATCGCCTGCACGAACGTGACCTGCCTCCTGCTGGCCCGCGCGCTGCGCCGGCGGAAGGAATTCGCAGTGCGGCTCGCCCTCGGCGCGGGCCGCTGGCTGCTGTTGCGACAGTTGCTCGTGGAAAGCCTGCTGCTGGCCGCCGCGGGCGGGCTGGCGGGCTGGCTTCTGGCCTTCGGTGCCCTGGGGTTGATGACCCGCCTGCTGCCGGCGCAACTCCTCGAGCTTGTCACGCTGGAGCTTGACCGGACGGTGCTGTTGTTTTCCCTGGTCGTCGCCGCCGCGACCGGCATCCTGGTCGGCCTGGCACCGGCCTGGCACCTGATGCGGCGGGATCCGGCGGAAGCGCTGAAAGCCGGCGGCCGCGGCGAACCGGCCGGGGGCGAACGTGGCTGGGGCCGGCGGGTGTTGGTCGTCGGCGAAGTCGCCCTCGCACTCCTGCTGCTGGTCAGCGCGGGGCTGCTGCTCCGCAGTTTCGACCGGCTCCAGGCCGTGCCCGTGGGGCTCGATCCGCGCCATGTCCTCGTGATGGATCTCAACCTCCCGGCCCACAAGTATCCCGACCGCGCGCGGCAGACGGCGTTTTACCGGCAGGCGCTCGAAGCGGTGCGCGCCCTGCCCGGCGTGCAATCGGCCGCGTTCGTCGCGCCGCTGCCCCTCGGCTTCGGCAGCTGGCAGTCGGACATCCTCATCGAAGGCGCGCCCCGGCCGGAGCCCGGACAGGCGATCCTCAGTGACATCGCCGTGGTGACGCCGGAGTACTTCCGCACACTGGGCGTGGCCCTGCTCAAGGGCCGCGCCTTCACCGAGGCGGACGATGGGACCCACCCCGTCTGCATCGTGGACGAAACCTTCGAGCAAAAACATTTCCAGGGCCAGGCACTCGGCCGGCGCATCGAACGCGGCGACACCGGCACGAATTGGATGACCATCGTCGGCGTTGCGCGGCACGTGAAAAACTACGGCGCTGGGGAGGACTCGCGGATCGAGACCTACCTGCCTGCGGCGCAAAACGGTGCCAACCCCATGACGCTCCTCCTCAAGACCACCGTTCCACCCACGACGCTCGCCGGGGCAGCCCGCCAGGCCATCCTCACCGTGGACCCCGACCAGCCGGCGTCGAACGTCCTCACGATGGAGCAGGTGGTCGCCGACCAGGTGGCCGAGCGGCGGCTGGCGACGCTGCTTCTCAGCCTGTTCGCAGCGCTCGCCCTCGGGCTGGCCGGAATCGGTCTCTACGGCGTAATGGCTTTCAACCTCGCGCACCGGACCCGCGAGATCGGCGTCCGCATGGCGCTCGGCGCGCGGGCGGGTGATGTGCTGGGCCTGATGCTGAAGCAGGGCGGCCTGCTCGTGGGCCTCGGTGTCGTGCTCGGCCTGGTCGGGGCGCTGGCCGCCACCCGCCTGCTGAAGTCCCTCCTGTTTGAAACCACGCCAACGGATCCGCTGATCTTCCTGCTCACCCCGCTGCTGCTGGGGGCGGTCGCCCTGACCGCGTGTCTGATCCCCGCCCGGCGTGCCGCGCGTGTGGACCCCATGGTGGCCCTGCGAACCGAGTAACGAAATGAACACCGAACAGCCAACATGGAACGCTGAACATCGCATGCGCCGACTGACGGCCGCCTCCGGCTTCGACGTTGGATGTTCCCTGTTCAGTGTTCGCTGTTCTGCCCACAGCCCCCGGTCCACTGATTACTAACGCCTCATCACAAACCTCCGCCCTCACCCCGCCATGAACGACCTCAAATTCGCCTTCCGCCAACTGTTGAAGAACCCCGGATTCACCACTGTCGCCGTGCTCACGCTCGCCCTTGGCATCGGGGCCAACACCGCCATCTTCAGCGTCGTGGATCAACTGCTCGTGCGCCCGCTGCCGGTGCCGGAACCCGGGCGCCTCGCCCTGCTCGGCCAGCGCAACGACAACGGCGGCGCGGACTTCCATTTCAACTATCCGTTGTTCCGTGATTACCAGCGCGGCAACACGGTGTTCGAGCACCTGAGCGCGACGGCCCCCCTCGCGGTGGGCGTGGGCACCGCCGGCACGACCGAGCGGCAGCAGGCGTTGCTGGTCTCGGGCAGCTACTTCGCGATGCTCGGTGTCAACGCGGCGCTCGGGCGCACCTTCGCCCCGAACGAGGGTGTCGAAATCGACGATGCCGCCGTCGTGGTGCTCAGCCACGGACTCTGGCAACGGAGCTTCGGCGCGGACCCCGCGGTCATCGGCCGCCCGGTGAGCATCAACGGCAAACCCTTCACCGTGATCGGCGTCACGCCGCGTGACTTCGCCGGCACCACGCGGACCAGCGTGCCTGATCTCTATGTGCCGATCGCGTCCTACGGCCAGCTCACCGCGTTGCGCCCCGGCGGCGTGCATCCGCTCCAGCAGCGCTACTTCACCTGGGCCATGATCATGGGCCGGCTGAAGGACGGCATCAGCCAGGAACAGGCGCAAACGGCGATGAATCTCCTGGCGTTGAAGGTGCATGCCGAGACGCCGGCGAACACTTCCACCAACCTGGCCGTGCTGCCCGGCGCGCTGGGCTTCACCGATGAACTGCGACCGGCCCGCCTGCCCTTGAACCTGCTGCTGGGCACGGCGGCGCTGGTGCTGTTGATCGCCTGCGCCAACCTCGCCAACCTCCAACTCGCGCGCGCCACCGGCCGCCTGCGTGATTTTGCCATCCGCCTGGCGCTCGGCGCCCATCGCGGCCGCCTGATTCGCGAACTGCTCACGGAAAGCTTTTTACTGTCGCTGGCCGGCGGGGTGACCGGTTTGGCCGTGGCCGCCGGCTTGGTGCAATTGCTGGAGCGATTTCGCCCGCAGCAGGCCAACATCGCACTTTCCAACGGACTCGATCTGCGCGTGCTGTTGTTCGCCTTCGGCGCGTCGATGCTGACGGGCATGCTGTTTGGCCTCGCGCCGGCGTGGCGCGCCAGCCGGCCGCTGGTGGTCCCGGAACTCAAGGGCGGTGCCGGCACCACGACGGAGCGGACTGGCCGCTGGAATCTTCGGCAGGCGCTGGTGGTCACGCAGGTCGCGCTTTCGCTGCTGGTGTTGGTGAGCGCCGGCCTGTGCGTGCGGAGTTTGCAGAAGCTGCAAGCCATCGACCCCGCGTTCGAACCGTCACAGCTCGCGCTCATGTCGTTCGATCTCGAATTGAACGACTACCAACCGCCGCAGGCGCGGGCGTTCTACGACCGCCTGCTGGAACAGGTGAACGCCCTGCCGGGCATCGAGGCCGCCAGTCTCTCGGCGAACACCCCGCTCAGCGGCCGCTCCTGGGGCATGAGCGTCGAACGCGTGGAAGGATTTGAGCGCGCGGAGAACGACCCGCCGCCGTGGGGGGAATTGAACATCGTTTCGCGGGACTATTTCCGCACGCTCGGCATTCCGGTGTTGCGCGGCCGGACCTTCACCGCCACGGATGCGGCGGGCGCTCCGCCGGTGGTGATCGTCAATGAGGCCTTCGTGAAGCGCTATTTCGCGGGCCAGGATCCCGTGGGCAAACACGTTTATCAACATGTGCCCGACGGCGGGCAGCCCGGCGGCCTGCCGACGGAGATCATCGGGGTCGTGCAAACAACCAAGAGCGGCCAGCTCACCGACAGCCCGCGACCGGCGATGTTCTTCCCGGTCGCCCAGAAACCCGAACTCGCCCTGACCCTGGCCGTGCGCACGGGCGTGGACCCGGCCGCGACGCTCACGCAGTTGCGCGCGCTGGTGCGGTCGCTCGACGCCAGCGTGCCGGTGTTCGACATCCGGACGCTCGCGCAGCAGAAGGATGGCTCGCTGGCGCTGCAACGCATGGCGGCCACGCTGCTCAGTGGCTTCGGCGTGCTCGCGCTCTTGCTGGCCGCGCTGGGCATCTACGGCGTGCTTGCCTACTCGGTGAGCCGCCGCACGCGCGAGATCGGCGTGCGCATGGCGCTGGGCGCGCAATTGTCGGACGTGCTCCGGATGGTCATGCAGCAGGGACTCGGCATGGTCGTGCTCGGTCTCGGGCTGGGCCTCGCGGGCGCGGTGGGTGTCACCCAGTTGCTGCGGAGTTTCCTGTTCGAGATCCAGCCGCTCGACCCGCTCACCTACGGTGCCGTCATCGTGTTACTTGGTGTCGCGGCCGTGGCCGCCTGCTGGCTGCCCGCCCGGCGCGCGGCGAAGGTGGATCCCATGGAAGCGTTGCGCGCGGAGTAAACTGACCCCTGTAGGAGCCGAGGTGACGAGGCTCAGATCAAGATGACTGCCCGGAATTAAGCACAGAAAAATGAGCCTCCTCACGTCGGCTCCTACAAGAACATGAACGACCTCAAATTCGCCCTCCGCCAGTTGCTCCGGCAACCGGCCTTTTCGCTGCTCGCCGCGGTTTCGCTCGCGCTCGGCATCGGCCTGGTCGCCACCCAGTTCAGCCTGATCGACGGCATTCTGCTGCGCGGATTGCCCGTGCCGGACGCGCAACGCCTGCTCCATGTCTCACGACTCAACCCCCAGGGTGACCAGGGGGTGCCGTGGGAATCAGTTCCTTATCGGGACTACCTCCTGATCCGCGAGCAGCAGACCGTGCTCGAGACGGTCGCCGCGGTGAACCCGCTCGGTTTCAACGTCACGGGCAACGAACGCACCCCGGCTCACCACCTCGGAGCGAAGGCCAGCGCGAACCTGGTTGAGGTGCTCGGCGTCAGGCCGCAACTCGGCCGCTGGTTCGAACCCGCGGAAGAGGTCCCCGGCCAACCGCTCTTCGTCGTGCTCTCGCATGGTCTCTGGCAGGAGGAATTCGCCGGCAATCCGGGCGTGCTGGGGCGCGCGCTGGTGGTCAACGGCGAGGCCGGCACGATCGTGGGCGTGATGCCGCCGCGTTTCACGTTTCCCACGGCGCAGCGATTGTGGACGAACCTGCGCGCGGTGCCCAACGATCCGCGAGAACACGTGTTGGACCGAGTCGAGCTGATCGGCAAGCTCAAGCCGGGGGTTTCCCGCGCGCAGGCGTCCGCCGAATTCCATCTGCTCGCGGCACGCCTGGCCGAGCAGTATCCCGACACCAATCGCGGCTACGAGCGGATGAACGTCGAGAAGTTCGCCTACGCCTACGCCGGTGGCGGCACGGAGCCCATCCTCTACCTCATGCTGGCCATGACCGGGTTCATCCTGGCGCTGGCGTGCGTGAACGTCGCCAACATGCTGCTGGGCCGGGCGTCGCGACGGGCGCGGGAACTGGCGGTGCGCGCGGCGATTGGTGCGAGCCGCTGGCGGCTGACCCGGCAGTTGCTGCTGGAAGCGCTCGTGCTCGCCTTCGTGGGTGCCGGCGGCGGCCTGCTGCTCGCGCGGCTCGGGGTCGATCAATTGCAGCATCAATTTGTCGAACGGATGAACGTGCCCGGCTGGTTCGAGTTCCGGCTCGACTACCGCGTCATAGGCGTGGCCGTGCTGGTGACCCTGGTCGCGGGCGTGCTGGCCGGCATCATGCCCGCCTGGCAGGCCGCGCGCGTGGATGTCAACGCCGCGCTCAAGGATGAATCGCGCGGGACTTCGAGCCTCAGCCTGGGCCGGTTCTCACGCTGGCTCGTCACCGCGCAGATCGGCTTTTCCTCGATGCTGCTCGTGGCCGCGTGCGTGCTGGCCTGGACGGTCCATCTCACCCGGCAGGCGAATGTCCGCTATGAGCCGGAGCGGCTGCTCAGCGGACGGATCGAGTTGCAGGACACCACGCATCCCACGCCGGCCGGCCGCGCGCGTTTTTATCAAAGCTTGATCGACCGCCTGCGGGCGGAGCCGGGCGTCGAGGCGGTCGCCGTCACAAGTCGCGATCTGATCGGCCCGGGCGTGCAGACGCGCGTGGCCCCCGAGGGCGTGGTGTTTGACCACGAAAACAACCAGCCGCAGGTCTGGCTGGAGGTGGTCTCCGGAGATTATTTCGGCCTGCTCGGAGTCGGCCCGGCGGCCGGTCGTCTGTTCGATTCCCGGGATCTGGGGGAGGCGCCGCGCACGGCCGTGGTCAACGAATCCTTCGCGCGACAGTTCTGGCCGGATCGCGACCCGCTCGGCCGGCGGTTCCGCACGAGTCAGACACAGGACCACTGGGTCACGGTCGTGGGCGTCGTGCCGGATCTCCAGATGCAGGGCGTCTTCTCCGCGCCCAACATGAACCCGGCGGGCTTCTACCTGACCCAGGATCAAATGGGCTGGGGCTGGTTGTTCCTGCTGGTCCGCACACAAGGCAGCCCGTTACCCCTCGCGGACCCCGTGCGGGCGGCCGTGGCGGGGCTTGATCCCGATCAACCGGTGCATGCCATCGGCACACTCGCCGAGCACACCGCCCGGCAGATTCACGGGTTCACCATCGTGGGCGTGATGGCCGGGCTCTTCGCGCTCATCACGCTCTTTCTCGGGGCCGTCGGCGTGTATGGGGTGACCTCCTTCGCCGTCGGTCAACGCACGCGTGAGTTTGGGGTGCGCCTGGCCCTCGGGGCAACCCTGGGCGGGGTGCTGCGACTCGTGCTCCGCCAGGGCGCGCGGCAGATCGCACTGGGCCTGGGCGGTGGTTTGGTTGCGGCGTTCCTTGTCACCCGGCCGTTGCAGAGCGTGTTTGGCGAGGAACTTGTGAACAGCCCGTTCATCTACGGGTTGGTGGTCACGGTCATCACCATCGTGGGCCTGCTCGCCCTCTGGGTGCCGGCCCGCCGTGCGGCAAAGATCGATCCCATGGAAGCACTGCGCGCGGAGTGAAATGAACAACTGACGACTGATCGCTGATCACCGATTACTGACCATGAACGACCTCAAATTCGCCTTCCGCCAGCTAACCCGCCACAAGGGTGCCAGCCTGCTCGCCATCCTCGTCCTCGGGCTGGGCATCGGCCTCGTCGTCATGCAGTTCAGTTTCGTGAACGGCGTGATGCTCAAGGGACTGCCCTTCACAAACTCGGAGCAGCTTCACGTCATCACCCGGTTGAAGCCCGGCCAGCCCGGTTGGGCGCCCAGCGGCCGGCGCGAGTTCGCGTTTCTGCGCGAACACCAAACCAGCTTCACCGATCTGGCCGCCTTCGCCCATCAACGACTCGCCCTGAGCGGCCCCGGCGCGGAGCCGCAATACTACCTGGGTGCGGCGCTGACCGCGAACACGCTGCCGCTCCTCGGCGCCCAACCACAACTGGGCCGCGCCTTCGCGGAAGGCGAGGACCAGCCGGGTGCCGCCCCGCTGGTGCTGCTCAGTCACCGGATCTGGCAGCGCGATTTCGGAAGTGATTCGTCGGTCGTGGGCCGGGCGGTCAAGTTGAACGGCGAAGCCGCCACCGTGATCGGCGTCATGCCCGCCGGGTTCGCCTTTCCCGTGATCGAGGACGTCTGGACCAATCTCCGTGTCGGCGACTCCGCCCCGCCTTCGGAGTCGGCGGTCGAAGTGTTTGGCCGGTTGCGCGCGGAGGTCGGGCTCGAGGCCGCACAGAACGAATTCAACGCCCTGGCCGCGCGGCTGGCGGAAACGCATCCGGACACCAACGACGGTCACACGCAGGCACGCCTCCAGTCTTACCTCGAGTTTTACAACGGGCCCGAGGCCGCGCCGATGTTGTGGACGATGCTGGCCATGGTGGTGGGCGTGCTGCTGATCGCCTGCTCGAACGTCGCGAACCTGCTGCTCGCCCGCGCGGTGCGCCGCGTGCGGGAACTCGCCGTCCGCAACGCGCT
>CAYXDZ010000131.1:0-8470 GCA_964463815.1 uncultured Verrucomicrobiota bacterium
GGAATCTGGCACACCTTGTTTCATGATCTGCCCGATCCCCTGGCCGCCGCCACCGTCAACACCCGGGCCTTTCTGAACAGGGCGAAGGCCAATCACCTGGTATTTGGACTGGATCTGAAACCGCCGCTCACCCCGGTCGTTTACGAAGTGCATGAAGACGGATCATTGATTATGAGTCCGTACACCTTGCCGCACCCTTCGGCCGTTCCTGTGGAGGGCTGGAATCGCCATGGGCACCGTACGGATTGGCTGGGCGTCTGGAGCACCGGCGGCACGATGCTGGGGCTCACTGCCGACGGCACCTTGTGGACGTGGGGCTACGATCTGGCCGCGATGAACCAGGTCAGGATGCGGCTGGCCCAGCTCAAAGCAAAACTCTCGCAGATGCTTGGCCGGCGTCCACCCGCGCGCGTTATGAACCTCAACACCCCGCCGCTGCAGGTGGAGCCGCGGCCGCTGATCAAGTTCGTGACGGAGCCGACGGCACTGGAAGCCGCCCGCCCGTGAGTGCGGCAGTTGGGGCAACGAAGCCCTGATTTCGTTGTGGCTACGTTCATTTCTCCGGCCAGTTCAAATGCCGGTGCAGGAAGTCGAACGTCCCCTGGCCGTTGATCGTGTGCGGGCCGTTGAAGAACTCGATCTCCGTGCGCCCGCCCAGCCCCAGCTTCACGTAGTGCCGCCGCGTCTTGGCGTATTCGAACGCCACCCATTCGTCCGGCGCCACACCGTCGTCGTGGCCGCGCTCGACCATGAACGGCCGCGGAAAAATCAGCCACGAAAGCTCGGCGTAGTTGAACGTGTTGCCGAGGTTCCATTCGGGCATGTCGTATTCATTCGTCCAGAGATAGCTGTAGGGCGCGCGGGCGGAGACGTTCTTCATGATCCATTCGTTGTAATCCGCCGAACAGATGCTCAGGCAGTAACGATCCACCAGCACGGGCACGCGCATGGCCGTCTTGCCGCCGTAGCTCAAACCGTAGAAGGCGATGCGGCTGGGATCGACGAAGTCCTGCGCCGCCAGCCAGTCCGTGATGACCTCGTGCTGCCGGACGATGAACGACCACAGCGTGAGTCCGACCGGCTGGGCCTTGCGCAACACCTGACGAAAAGTCGTACGACCGATGTAGGCGTTCTGCGGCGAGAAGGTGACGAAGCCGCGCTCGGCCAGGCGGAAGGCGTACTTGTGATACGCGTCGTTCTGCACGTCCGGATGCGCGAGATCGGTGGGGCGACCTTCGAGTCCGTGCTGGCAGACGACGACCGGCCGGCGAATTGGGGCCGGCGACACGCCAGCCCTCCCAACGTCAGCGGGCAACACGAGGATGCCGTAGGCGAACACGTCCGGATGCACATCAAGCACGACTTCGTAGCCGCGAATGCCGTTCGTCTCGTAGAGCAAACGGCTGCGGGGAGTCGGCGGCAGCGAGGCGGGCGGGATCATGCCGACGACGTTCGAGCGGAAGATGTCGCGATACCAACCGGCTGAGTTCGTGAAGGCGGCAGCGTTGCTGAAGTCCGCCCACTGCCAGAACTCGCGGCGCGTGTATTCGCTCTCGCGCATGAGGTGCTGGGTGTCTTCCAAGATTTGGAGATACTGCCGTTTCGTGCGCGCGTCCGCATCGGGCAACGGTGCCGTCGCCTGGGGCACAGCTCCCAGCGTCTGGGAAATGCCGCCCTTCGACGACAGCTTCCGATAAAACCGTTGCGCCGTGCCCCAGTCGCAAACGGTCTCCTCGCTGGCGTTCAGGAAGTAGGCAGCCATTTCGGGCAGCCAGTCCCGCACGCGCTCATGCTCGGCGGTGAATTCCGCCTGCGTCGGCCGCCAGAGTTTGCCAGGTGCGCCGCCGCCTTCATCCGTGTGCGTGACCTCGGGATAGCGGCCGTGCTCGGCGATGAACGCGCGCGGCAGGACCATCGCCGCGACCTCGGCATCGCCGAAATGTTCGAGCAACGACCACATATTGCGGTAGATCGGCAACTCGGCGTTGCGCTGGCTGAGGCCGAACGCACCGCAGACACCTACCGCGAGAAATCGCGTGTCGATGGCCCCGGCGTACATCGCGATCAAACCACCTTCGCCGTAACCGATGATGCCGAGTTCCTGGCGGCCACTGCCGGGGTCTTGAATCAGGTTGAGCATCCCGGTCATGTCCCCATTTCGCACTTCGCTTTCCGCACTCCGCGTTTGCGCGAGCCAGTCGGCGGCAGCGAGCACCTTTTGAATCTCGTAGCCAAGCGGATGCCGGCCCATCTCGTAGCTTGCGCGCCACAACGTCTCGCGCTGGCTGTGCTTCACGGAGCGCACGCCGGGGTTTCCGGCGAACCTGCTGCCCCGATCCACCAACACCGGGATCAAGACCCGGCAGCCGGCTTCGGCAAAGCGACGTGGAAACTGCTGCTCCAGCGGCACGCCCGGCGCGAGCCCGATGGCCTGCTCCGGCGTCCAGTCGCAATCAGGAACCGCAATGATGTCCGCTTGCGGCTCGCCATCGGGCACGAGTAGCAAGCCTTCGCCCTCCACACCGCGAAAGACATTCCACGCAACCGCGAACACCCGGTACCCCGGCCCGCGTGCGATCTCGCCGGGATGCGCGTTCAAGTTCGTGCCGACCGGTGCCACGAACCGCATCGTCACCGGCTCGCGTTGATCGACCACGCCGAGCAACTCACGCAGTTTGATCCGGTTTGTCTCCGCGCTGGCAAGGTACGACTTGAGGAAGGCATCCCTCGATGAAGTGTCAAATTGCCAGTGGCTTCGTCGGCGTGCCGGAATTTCGTCGGTCACGCGGTCCAGGTAGCGATCCAGACCGGCCACCATCTGTGCGGCCAGATCGCCCTCCATCGTCAGCGGCGCGGTGCCGGGGAGCGGTTGGGCAACAATCGATTGAACGACCAATAGCGTGGCGAAGGCGGTGGGCAGGCTCGGGTTCACGTTCACGAACATGCGATCAATCGCTCGTGGATTGAATCAAAAAATGAACGCGTCCACCGACGCTATTTGCGCAGTTCAAGGGGAACAAATGACGTGGAGGATTCGATTGAATCTCCCCGGGGTTTCAGGCATCAACTCTTCACCCCATGCGAAAGCGGATGACAGTCTGCGTGCTCTGCCTGCTCTCGGGCCTGGCCGCAGCCCAGGAAGGTGACCGGCCGGGTGAACCACAGGCCGCACTGCCTTCCCACTGGCAGATACCGCCCGCGCCGATTCTTTCGCCGGAGGAAGCACTCAAGACCTTCCAGCTCGCCGACGATTTCCTGACGATCGAACTCTTCGCCAGCGAACCAATGGTGCAGGATCCGGTGGCGATGGATTTCGACGCCGACGGCCGGCTTTGGGTGGTCGAGATGCGCGGCTACATGCCGGACATCGACGGGCGCGGCGAGAACGAACCGGTCGGGCGCGTGAGCATCTTGGAGGATACAAATGGCGACGGGCGCGCGGACAAAGCCACGGTCTTCCTGGACAAACTGGTGCTGCCACGCGCGATCAAGGTCTGCTGGGGTGGCGCGCTGGTGGCGCATGACGAGCAACTGTGGTTTGCCCGGGACACAAACGGCGATGAAGTGGCGGATGTGCGCGAGCTGGTCGATGCGGATTACATCCAGTCCGGTAATCCGGAGCATCAACCGAACGGCCTGCTGCTCGCGCTCGACAACTGGATTTACAGCGCGAAGTCGGACCAGCGTTACCGGCGGGTCGGAGGCCAATGGCTCAAGGAGAAGACCGAGTTTCGCGGGCAATGGGGCATCACGCAGGACGACTTCGGCCGGCTGTATTATAATGTGAACTACAGCCAGCTTCACGCAGACCTGTTCCCGCCGAACTATTCGCTGCGGAACACCAACTTCATCCCGGTCCACGCGATCAACCAACGCATCGCTACGGATCAACGGATCTTCACCCTGCGACCGAACACCGGGGTGAACCGTGCGTATCGTCCCGGCATCCTTGATGAGCGCGGGCACTTGAAGGAATTCACCTCGGCGTGCGCGCCGCTGGTGTATCGTGGTGTGGCGCTTTGGGGTGGTGACAACCAGGGGCCGGGTTTCGATGTCTTCGTGTGCGAACCAGCGGCGAATTTGATCAAAAGGAATCGCGTGTTGCCGGGTGTGTTCGCTCTCAACAGCCAATTCGAGTACGCTGATCGGGAGTTCCTGATTTCGACCGACGAACGCTTCCGCCCCGTATGGCTGGCCGCTTCGCCGGACGGTTCGCTCTTCATCGCGGACATGTACCGCGGCATCAACCAGCACAAGCAGTACATGACAAGTCATCTGCGCCGCGAGGTGCTGGCGCGCGGTTTGGACCGGGGAATCCATCATGGCCGCATCTGGCGCGTGCGACACCGGCACAAGCCGTTGTGGAAGGTGGCAGCCTTGTCCGATGCTCCGAAAAAAACATTGCTCAATGAACTCCGACACCCAAATGGGATCGTGCGTGATCTCGCTCAACGGCTGCTGATTGAATCTGACGACGAGACCCTGATTCCAAATTTGGTGAACGAAGCGGCCCGTCCAGGCTGGGTTTTGGGACAAGTTCAAGCCTTGTGGGCTTTGGAGGGTCTGCTGGCGGAGTTGGGCGAGGGCGCTTACCACCTGCAGTGCGACCGAGACACTTGGCGGAAACTTCTGGCACTGATCAGCGATGATGTTCTTGTCGGTGAAAACGCCCTGCGCGTGGCGGGCTTGATCGCCCGGGGTAATACGAAGTGGGAAGCTGAATTGATCGCGCGCATTTCGGATGCTTCATTGCTCCGAAGACCTTGGAATCAGGTGCCTGTTGCCTTGGTCGCCGGGGATTTGCAGCACACGAAGTCGACCCAATTGCTGCATGATGTCTTGAAGGAATATCCTTCTGAACCGCTGGTGCGCGAAGCCGTCTTCAGTGCCCGACCCGGCCGCGAATGGACGATGCTCAAACTTCTCCTCGAATCCGGCGACTGGAGCCGCTTCGCCGATGGCCGCGACCTTGCGTTGCAAGGACTGGCCGCACTTGTGGTCAAGCAACGCGATCCGGAACAGGTCGGCGAACTCCTGCGACTCGTCGGAATGCAAACCGGCGAACGCGCGTGGCGGCAACTGCCGTTGCTCAACGGCCTGCTGGAGAATCGCCTCGCCCTGCGCCGCAACCCCATCGAATTGCCGGCCGAACCGGCGGCACTCTTGACCTTGAGGCAGTCAGAAGATCCGGTTATCCGGAGTGCTGCCGAGTCGATTGCCACTTTTCTGGAGTGGCCCGGACACCAGGTCGAGCGGCCGCCCGCCGTGCGGTTGCGGCCGTTGACCGGCGCGTTTGCCCAGCAGTTTGCGGAAGGCCGGGCGCTCTATCAAAAGGCCTGTGCCGCGTGCCACGGGCTGGCCGGGGAAGGTTTGCCCAATCTCGCGCCGCCGCTGGTGGATTCCGAGTGGGTGACCGGTCCGGTGGATCGCCTGATCCGCATCGTCCTGCACGGAATGGAAGGTCCGATCGAAGTCAACGGCCGGCGGTACGAACCGCCCGCGATCCTGCCCAACATGCCGGCCGTGGCCTCGCTCACCGACACCGAGCTAGCCGCCCTGCTGGGCTACGTGACCCGCGAAATGGGAATGGTCGGCCGCCCGGTTTCCGCGCAGGATGTCGCGGTCATCCGTCACCGCTTTGCCGACCGCGCCACTCCCTGGACGGCGGCCGAATTGAACGGCGCGCCATGAGCATGATCAGCCGGCTTCATTTGCTGTCCGTAGTCCTCACGACTTTCCTCCACGCGTTGTGGCCCCGGAGTGCTTGCGGGCTGGACAGCCGGTTGCCCGCCCGGCTGATCGCGGCCGACGGTGGGGGGGCCGGTTCTTCATTTGGCAACGCGCTCGCTGTGGCCGGTGACTGGCTGGCGGCGGGTGACAGCGACTTCGACGCGGGCCGGGGAGCGGTCTGGCTTTTCAACCGCCATGCCGGCGGCACGGATACTTGGGGCCTGGTCAAACAACTTGGCCCGCCCGGCGTGCAAAGCGGCGACGCGTTTGGCTATTCCCTCGCGCTGGACGCAAACTGGCTGGTGGTCGGGGCGACGGGGGATGACCAGGCCGGGAACGGCGCTGGCCGGTTGCATCTCTTCCAACGCCATGCCGGTGGCACGGACAATTGGGGATACTTCGGCGCGCTCTCGCAAACGAGCGCCCGCACGGGCGACGGCCTGGGTCAGTCCGTCGCCTTAGCCGGGGCCCGCCTTGTGGCCGGTGCGATGGGCCGCGATCAACTGGCCGGAGTCGCGTTTGTCTTCGAGTTCAATGAGCCGGCTGGAACCTGGGTTGAGACAGCGGAACTGGCTCCGGAGTTGGGAGCGGGCGACCGTTTCGGTGCGTCCGTCGATTTGGCCGGAGAGGTGTTGGTCGTTGGTTCCCGGGGGCATAATCGATTCACCGGTGCGGCCTGGCTTTACGAGCTGGATGCGGGGGGGTGGAAGCTCGTGCGACAACTGGTGGCGGAGGACGCCCAAACCAACGATCAATCCGGCTCCACGGTGGCCCTGGGTGAAGGGTTGGTGGCGATGGGGTCTCGCTTTAACAACGAGGCGGGGGTGCAGGCGGGTGCTGTTTACCTCTTTGCGCGGGATGCGGGCGGAATCAACCAATGGGGCCAGTGGCGCAAGCTGCTGCCGCCGCTGCCCGTGGCCACGGGGCAGTTTGGCTGGTCGGTGGACTGGGATGGGAGTCAGTTGCTCGTGGGCGCGCCGGCCATTGGCGGCACCAGTTCGGTGTGGTGGTATCGCATCGAGCCGGCAGCACCCACGGACGTGGAACTGGTGAGGCGGCTGGTGGCGCCCGCCACGGGCGAGGGTGAGTTGCGCGTCGGGGTTCAGGTCCAGGCACAGGGCCATGAAGTCTTTGCCAAGGGGACGGTGCTCGCAACCGGGGCGGGTCGCGTGGCGGTTTATGAACCGGCCGTGACGACGGCTTACTCGGAGCGAGTGCTGGCGGATGACCCGATGTTGTACTACCGCTTCGAGCAAGCCCATGAGTTTCCCTTCGTGCGGGACGGCTCCGGTCAACAACGCCATGGAGCAGGGCAGGGGTTGTTGCCGGACAATTACAGCGCGGGCGTGCCGCTGGGCAACGGGCTGCGTTTCGCGGGTGGGGCGGAGCACTTGCAACTCCCCTTCCTTCCGGACCTGGAAACCTGCACCATCGAATTCTGGGTCAAGCCCCGCATTGGCGATGTCGCCGCCCTCAACTCCCATCTGTTGGCCGGAGCGCCCGTCCACCATGGGGCCTTCGCGTTGCTGTTTGATGAAGCCGGCCGGTTGCGCTTCGATGTGACCGGAAACACGCCGGCCTCGGTGGTGTTGCTGGACGGCCCCGGCGACCGTCCCGGTTGGATGCACCTGGTGGTCACCTATGACGCGCCAGCCCGCGTCGTGCGGGCATACCGCAACGGTGAATTGAAGGGCACGGCGGGCTTGCAGACCGCGCTGCCCCTGCGCGTGAGCCAGGCCTGGCTGGGGCGGCATCCGTTTGCCCCGGGCGCCATGACCGGCCTCCTGGATGAAGTGGCCGTCTATGCGCGGGTGCTCCCTGCCACGACTATTGCCGCTCACCACGGCGTCGTGGGAGACAATTTCCGCATCGAGACGTTCGCTCATCAGGGAAACCGGGCCCTGCTGAGCTGGAAGGGTGGCCGGGCTCCGTTCCTGGTTGAAACGTACGCGGACTTACCCGCCACCGTCCCGACTGAGGTCCGTGGCCTGCGCTTTCCGCAAAGCCTGCTTCCCGCGACCAATGAACGCGCATTCTTCCGCATTCGACTGCCCGGAGAACCTTGACGCCCCGCCCACCCGCCATGCCTGAAACCGCCTCACCCGCCCGCCCGAAACGTCTCGGCCTCAGCACCAACACCTACGGTGTGCGCTGGCGCGAGGGCACCGCCGCGCTGCCGCGGTTCAACCACTCGCTTAATCTGCTGGATCATTGCGTGAAAATCGGCGCGGGCGGCGCGCAGATTCTGGTCAGCCGTTGGACGAACGACTACGCGCGGCAGGTGCGCGGACGAATCGAGCGGCATGGCCTCTATCTTGAAGGCCAGATCACGCTGCCCCAAGATGAGGCCGATGTGGCGCGCTTTGATCGCGAGGTGGCGACGGCCAAAGAGGCGGGCATCGGCATCATCCGCACGGTGATGCTCGGTGGGCGGCGCTATGAGAACTTCGCCACACTGGAAGCCTGGCACGAACACCAGGCGCGGGCTTGGCATTCGCTGACACTAACCAGGCCGATCCTGGCGCAGCATCGCGTGAAACTGGCCGTGGAAAATCACAAAGACTGGCGGGCCGAGGAAATGGTGGACGTGATCCACCGCGCCGACAGCGAATGGATCGGCGTGAACCTCGACCTCGGCAACAACCTGGCGTTGCTCGACGAGCCCATGACGGTGATCGAATTGCTTGCACCCCTCACGCTGACCACGCACTTCAAGGACATGGCGGTACAGGAATACGAG
>CAYXDZ010000132.1:0-8365 GCA_964463815.1 uncultured Verrucomicrobiota bacterium
CTGATGGGTACGCCGTTCGGATCGTGAACCTCCGGCGCGAGCATCGGGTTGTTGGTCATGGGCGCGCAGAAACGGCTGTTGGGATGGGCGCACTTCTCGCCGGAACGCGGGTCCCAGGGATTGCCCCGCCAGTCGAGCAGGTCCGGCGGCGGCGGGTTGTCCTTGTCCTCCCACCACACATCCCCGTCCGGCGTGAGGCCGACATTGGTGAAGATGGTGTCGCGACCCATGGATCGCATCGCGTTGGGATTGGTCTTTTCGTTGGTGCCCGGCACGACGCCGAAGTAGCCGGCCTCGGGATTGATCGCGTACAGCCGGCCGTCCGGACCCGGTTTCATCCAGGCGATGTCGTCGCCGATGGTGTACACCTTCCAGCCCTTGAAATGGGCGGGCGGGATGAGCATCGCGAAGTTGGTCTTGCCGCACGCGCTGGGAAACGCGGCCGCGACATACGTCTTCTCCCCTTCCGGCGATTCCACGCACAAGATCAGCATGTGTTCGGCGAGCCAGCCCTCCTTGCGGCCGAGGTAGGAACCGATCCGCAGCGCGAGACACTTCTTCCCGAGCAGCACATTGCCACCGTAGTTCGAACCAACCGAGATGATCGTGTTGTCCTGCGGGAAATGAGCGATGTAACGACGGTCCGGATGGACATCCAGCATGCTGTGCAGGCCGCGATTGAAGTCATCGCCCTGGCCCAGATGTTCCAGCGCCACCCAACCCATTCGGGTCATCGCGCGCATGCTGAGCACGACGTAGATCGAATCAGTCAGCTCCA
The DNA here is from genome assembly GCA_964463815.1 of uncultured Verrucomicrobiota bacterium. Classification (GTDB taxonomy): domain Bacteria; phylum Verrucomicrobiota; class Verrucomicrobiia; order Limisphaerales; family RI-55; genus RI-55. The sequence continues at coordinate 779 of CAYXDZ010000132.1, forward strand.
GTCCGACCTTGGCCAGTGGCGAACCGGGCGGCCCCATCAGGTAGGGCACCACGTACATTGTGCGCCCCTTCATCGCGCCCCGGAGCAGCCCGTGGAGCTTTTGATACATCTCGCGCGGGGCGGCCCAGTTGTTGGTCACGCCCGCTTCCTCGGGCGAATCAGTGCAGATGAAAGTGCATTGCTCGACGCGCGCCACGTCGTTCGGGTTGGAGCGATGGTAATGGCAGCCCGGCCACTTGCGCTGATCCAGCGGAATCAGGATGCCCGCCTTCACAGCCTCGGCAGTCAATGCCACCTTCTCCTCGTCCGAGCCGTCGCACCAATGCACCCGGTCCGGCTCGCACAAGTCGGCCATCTTGGTGACCCATTTGCGGACGTGTGGATTGCTGGAGTGCGCGGATTCAAGGGGGTCTAGCTTCGCGGGGGTGGCGGCTGGTTTCATCAGGAAGAAGGCTGGCTTGGTGGCACGTTAACGCTCTGCGATTTCTGTCCGGATGCTAGCAAATCTTGAGGCCCGGCCAAGCCGCAAACCGATGAATTTTTTTGATGTTCCGCCTTCCCGGCGGCGTCGTTTCCACATACAAAATCAACCCATGAAAGCCCGCACGATCGCCGCGCTGCTTGTTTGTACCACCGGCTTTGTGGTGGCGGAGGACGCACCGGTCAGCTTCCGCAACGATGTGATGGCCGTGCTGGCCAAGGGCGGGTGCAGCGCCGGGCCCTGCCACGGCAACGCGAACGGCAAGGCGGGCTTCAAGATTTCCCTGCGCGGCGAGGATGCCGATTTCGACTACAACGCGCTCGTCCGCGACATGTTCGGCCGGCGCATCAACACCGCCGCTCCCGACCAGAGCCTGCTCCTGCTCAAGGCCACGGCCGCCGTCGCCCACGAGGGTGGCAAACGCTTCGACGCGGACTCGCTGGAGTATGAGATTCTCAGGAAGTGGATCGCCGCCGGTGCGCGCAAAGATCCGGCCAACACCCCGACAGTTACGGCCATCCAAGTCACCCCCAAGTCGCAGGTTTTACTGGAGCCAGACTTCGACGCGCAACTCACGGTCAGGGCGAACTTCTCTGACGGCTCCAACCGCGACATCTCGCGGCTCGCCATCTATGAACCGGCCAACCTCGCGATGCGCGCCTCGTCCGATGGCTTGATCACGGCAGAGAATCCCGGTGAAACGACCGTGATGATCCGCTACCTGAACCAGCATCAGCCGGTGCATCTGGCGTTCGTGCCGGCGCGACCTGATTTCAAGTGGGCGAATCACAAGCCGCACAATTACGTGGACCGGCACATCGACGCGAAGTTGCGGACGCTGCGCATGAATCCGTCGGATATTGCGGGCGACCACCAGTTCCTGCGCCGCGCGTATCTCGACCTGCTCGGCGTACTGCCGACCGCCGCTGAAGCGATGACCTTTGTGCTGTCCAAGGATCGCAAGAAGCGCACGAAGTTGATCGAGCAACTGCTCGAACGCCCCGAGTTCGCCGAGCATTGGGCAATCAAGTGGGCCGACCTGCTGCGCCTCGAGGAAAAGGCGCTCGACCGCAAGGGCGTCGAGCTGTTTCACCGCTGGATTCGCGAGAGCATCGCGAGCAACAAACCCGTGGACCAGTTCGTGCGCGAGATCGTCGCCGCGCGCGGCAGCACGTATCAGAATCCGCCGGCCAACTTTTATCGCGCGGCGCGCACGCCGATCACCCGCGCCGAGACGACCGCCCAGGTGTTCCTTGGCACGCGACTCAGTTGCGCGCAATGCCACAATCACCCGTTCGACAAGTGGACGATGGACGACTATTACGACTGGGCCGGGCTGTTCGCGCGCGTCGATTACAAGGTGCTGGAGAACCGTTACCGCGACGGCCTCGACAAGCACGCCTTCGAGGGCGAGCAGGTTGTCTTCACTGCGTTGAAGGGCGAGGTGAAGAATCCGCGCATCGGCAAGGACGCCTCGCCGCGTTTCCTCGGCCGGGTTGAACCCATCGACGAAGAGCAGGATCGCCTCGAAGAACTCGCCGCCTGGTTGACCGGTCCCGAGAACAAGCTCTTCGCGCGCGTGCAGGCGAACCGCATCTGGTACCACCTGATGGGCCGCGGCATCGTCGATCCGATCGATGACTTCCGTGCGACGAATTTGCCGAGTCATCCGGAACTGCTGGACGAACTGACCGCCGACTTCGTCAGCAGCGGCTACGATCTCAAGCATTTGATTCGCGTGATCATGAACTCGCGCGCGTATCAGACTTCTTCGCTGCCGAACGAAACGAACGCCGAGGATACGATCAACTACTCGCACGCGCTGGTCCGTCGGCTGGATGCCGAGGAAGTGCTCGATGCGTTGAGCCAGGTGACCGGCGCGCCGCTGAAGTTTGACGGCTATCCGGAGGGCTTCCGGGCGGGCCAGATCCCCGGCGTTCATGCGGTCGCGATGCGGCGCAGCAAGATCACGGAGGCGGACAAGTTCCTGCAAGTATTCGGCAAGCCCGAGCGCCTGCTCGCTACCGAGGAGGAACGTTCCTGCACGACCAACTTGGGCCAGGCATTGCAGCTCATGACCGGACCCGCGTTGAACGAGCTGCTCTCCCACAAGGACGGACGGCTCGACAAACTGCTCGCCGGCCGCAAGTCGTCGGGTGAGATGCTCGATGAACTCTATTGGACCGCGCTGGCCCGTCCGCCGGCGTTGACCGAAACCGCCGCGCTCAGCCGGCATCTCGATCAAGCCCCCGACAAACGCGCCGCCCTCGAAGACATCACCTGGGCCATCCTGAACTCCAAGGAGTTCGTGATGCGGCATTGAAAACCAAGTGAACTGCGTGAAGCCCAAGCACAAGATGACACTCGGCGGAAAGTTGACCCTGATTCTTGCTTCGCTTTGGTTGGCCTTCTGGCTGGTTGTCGCCGCAGCCGGTGAAGCCGAGGTGGAGATCCCAGGGGCCCTGGGTGACACAGTGGGCCTATCGTTGATTGTGCTTTCGCATCCGATTGCATCGTTGAGCGGCGCGCTTGACCGCGGGCATGGCCCACCGCCGAGGAAGATGCTAACCTACTTGATCCTAATGGGACCAAACTTGTTTCTGTGGGGCTATTCCTTGAGCGGGTTAGTTCGACTTTACAGCCACTTTTATAGCAGCCTTGGCCGATTCAACCGCTCATCGGCGCAGCAACAAACCCCATGAAACTATTTTCCTCCTCCGCCTGTTCCAGCTACCACGCCTGTTCCGTCTCGCGGCGGCACGCGCTCAAGGTCGGCGGGCTCGGCCTGCTCGGCCTCAACTTCCCGTGGCTGCTCAGGGCCGAGGAGATCGCGAAGGCCGCCAAGATCAAGCCCCGCATCAAGTCGTTGATCCTGCTCTTCCAATGGGGCGGGCCGAGCCACATCGACATGTTCGACATGAAACCGGACGCGCCCGAGGAAATCCGCGGCCCGCACAAGCCGATTTCATCGAGCGCCGACGGCATCCAGGTCAGCGAACACCTGCCGAAGACCGCGCAGATCATGGACAAGGTCACCTTGATCCGGTCCATGCATCACACGATGAACAACCACAACTCAGCGGGCTACTACGCGCTCACCGGCAGCGCGCCCGCCACGGACGATCAACGCCTGCGCGACTCGATCGACCTGTATCCGACGTGGGGCTCGGTGGTGGACAAGTTCGCGCAGAATTCCGGCGAAGTGCCGACGTTCATCTCCTATCCGCACGTCATCCGCGACGGCTCGATCACGCCCGGCCAGCACGCCAGCTTTCTCGGCAAGCAGCACGACCCGCTGTTCTTCACGCAGGATCCGAACGACGCCAACTTCGCGCTGCCGGAACTCACCCTGCCGGCGGGTATCACGTACGAGCGACTGCACGCACGGCGCGAGTTGCAGAAGATCGTCGATGCACAGTCGCGGTTGATGGAAACGTCTGCCGAGACGCGCGGGTTCGACACGTATTACGAGAAGGCGATGGCGATGCTCGGTTCGGAGAAGTTGCGGCAGGCGTTCGATCTCTCGAAGGAGCCGGACGTGATGCGCGACGCGTATGGCCGCACGACCTACGGTCAGAGCTGCCTGCTGGCGCGGCGGTTGGTCGAGCACGGCGCGAAGTTCGTGACCGTCTATTTCGACGCCAGCATCGGCGGCCAGAGCACGGAGAGCGGCGGCTGGGACACGCACGGGTTCAACAACACGAAGATGTATCCGATCATCGAGAAGCGGCACCTGCCGATCACCGAGCAGACGCTGCCGACGCTGCTCAACGATATGGATTCGCGCGGGATGCTGAAGGACACGCTGGTGGTGTGGATGGGCGAGTTCGGCCGCACGCCGAAGATCAACGGCAACGCAAGCCGGGATCACTGGCCACAGTGCTATACCACGCTGCTGGCCGGCGCGGGCGTGAAGAAGGGCTTCGTGTATGGTGCTTCGGATCGCGAAGGGCGTTATCCGGCGGAGAACATGGTGCGGCCGGACGATCTGGCGGCGACGCTCTACTACATGTTCGGCATCGATCCCGAAACCGAGGTGTTGGACCGCAACGCGCGTCCGCTGCCGATCGCGAAGGGCAAGCCGGTGACGGGAATTTTTGCGTAAGCATGCTTATCCACCAATAGCCACTGTGAAGAGCGTTGAAAAAAAGCTGGTTTGTGGATTTCTGATATTTGCCGTGCTCATAGTATCTCTGGTTGCACTGAACCAAGCCGCCTATCGCAAAGCGACTCCACCGCCCGAAGTGAAGGATGTTTCATCCTTTCTCACGTGGATCAAAAAGCCGATGGGCCTGTTTCGAGTGACCGCAGGAAAAAACTTGTACTTTGTTTACCAAGGACCTGCCGGTCGCCTGCCATCATCTGGAACCGCGGCCTACGCGTTTGATGCCAAGGGGCAGTTCATTGGCTGGACCCCGGACATGGGGGACGTAAAAACTCCAGACGCAGTGTTCTAGAGAGAAGCCAAGTGGGAACGAATCCCGGCAACTGATCTCCCGCCAATTGAGCAAACGTCGGTCGAAATCGGAGAACCTTGAACCAACTGCAATGCCCAGCATTTTGCCAGCAAGTGGTTTTCGAAGACAAGGTAAACATCGAACATCCAACATTGAACGCTGAACATCGAACGAGCCGAAGTGCGAACACAGGTAGGGCGCGTCTCTCCGAGCGCGCTGACGAACTGCGGCAAGGCCATGAGGTGCTTCGGCGCTCCGGCGCTCTCGATGCTGCCCGCAAGTGCGACGCCGCTACAAAGCGGCAGAGGGCCGCCGCAGTCCTAGGCGCTGGCGCGTGGTCCACAGCCTTCTGGAAGCTCGCATCCGTTCTGATTCTTGCTTCATCACTGAAGGTCACCGCCGCCCAGGCCGCGCCCGACATCAGCAAGGTCGAACCGTTCGTGTGGGTGGTGGGAGCGACCAACGCGATCACCATCGAAGGCAAGGAATTTGGCAGCATTCGCGGCGTCTGGACCAGCCGGCACGGATTGCTGGAACACCGTCGGCTAAACGCGATTGCCGAGGACGACGGCAAACGTGCTAATTGGTCCTTCCCCATCGACGACGCCGAGGCAGCCGGCCCTTTTGCTCTTCGCGTCATCACCGACGGTGGGGTTTCCGCGCCCCTGATGGCGATGCTGGAGAACCTGCCGGAGCTGAAAGTGGCCGATGGCCGAATCACCGGCGAACGGGGCTGGTTTTCGGGCAGCGTCAAGAATGCGGCCGGGGAGAGATTCCAGGTGCGGCTCAAGCGGGGTCAGCCTATGGTCCTGGAAGTCCTCGCCGGTCGATTGGGCTCCAAACTCGATCCCGTCGTGCGGATACTGGACGGCCGCGGCAAGGAACTAAAATTCCTCCAGGATACACCCGGCGCCGGCGTGGATTGCGGTCTGCGAATCAACGCTCCAGCGGACGGGGATTACGCCATTGAGATTCGTGATGCGCAGTATGGCAGCGGCAACGATCTGAAGTTTCACCTCCGTTACGGAACTGCGCCGGGTAGCCTGACGGTTCCGTGGGTGGTCGGGATGGAGACATGGACGGATGAACAGCAAACACTCGCGGGCTTTCAGGAGCAGTTGCGTCAGGAACTGGCCAACAAACCGCTGACCATCGCCGTGCCCGGCAATCCGGACATCCGCCACGGACTCCATGACATCCGACTCGTCGCCCATGCGGGTTACCTGGTGGCGGGATTTCATTCCGCCAGCGACGCCCTGCCCCTTGAACGAACGCTGAACGACTTCGTGTCCGTCAATTCCTTCCTGACTAAGCCGGACGAAGTACATCGTTACACGCTAATAATTGACTATCCCGGCCTGCGCCGTTTCACCGCCATGAGCCGCCGCCTGGGCGGGGAACGCGACCCGGTGATGCGGCTCAGGAGTGGCGATGGCAAGCCCCTCAAAGACTCCCACCTGTTTCAAAACGAAGCCGTGCTGATTCACGATTTCAAGGAACCGGGCAGCTACCGGTTGGAAGTCTGGGACGCCGCCGGCCAGCATGGCGACTTCGGCGGTTACCACATCCGCATCGAACGCGATCCGGCGAACTTCGAACTCAACACCGAGACCGATTCCCTCCGCATCCCGGCCGGTGGCGAGGGCGAGTTGAATGTGACGATTGAGCGCGACGGCTATGACGGCCCGGTGAAGTTCGAACTGGCGCACGGGCCGGAAGGCGTCGAACTCAACGACGCGGTGGCAAAGGAAAGATCGAAGGAAGCCAAGTTCAAGGTGAGGCTGGCCGCCTCGCTCACGCCCGGCACGACATTTCCGCTCAAGCTCAGCGGCCGTCGCGGCGAAGGTGAGAACGCGCCCAAAGCGCCGCTTTACACGAGCGCGTACTGGAAGAAGCGTTTTCCCGACCTCTACTCCCCGATGTTCGAGTTAGAAGACACGGTCTGGGTGACGGTGCTGCCGGCGAAGGTCGAAACGAAGGAGGACTGAGCACCCCGTTTCCGCGTTGCGCCGGCTACTTGAGCAGCGCGAGGAACACCCCGGCCGCGACCGCCGAGCCAATCACGCCGGCCACGTTCGGACCCATCGCGGCCATCAACGGATTCACCCGGCCATCGGTCTGATCGGACACAAATTTTTGCACCACGCGGGCGGCCATGGGCACCGCCGAGACGCCGGCCGCGCCGATGCAGGGATTGATCTTCTGACCGGCCGGCAGCACGAGGTTCAGCGCCTTGGCAAAGACGATCCCCGAGGCCGTGCTGAAGGCGAACGCCACCATGCCCAGGATGAGGATGAACATCGTCCGCCATTGCAGAAACTCGTTGCCGGCCATGGTCGAGCCGACGACCAGGCCGAGGAAAATGGTGACAATGTTGATCAACGGTCCGCCCGCCGTGCTGCTGAGACGGTCGGTCACCGCCGATTCACGGAGCAGGTTGCCAAACATCAACATGCCCACGAGCGGCGCGCAGGAGGGGACCAGCAAAGCCGTAATCACGGTCGTCACAACCGGGAAAAGCAGCACGGCGGTGCGCGACACCGGCCGGCCCTGGGGCATGTCGATCTCGCGCTCCGCTTGCGTGGTCAGCAAACGCATGATCGGCGGCTGGATCACCGGCACGAGGGCCATGTAGCTGTAGGCGGCGAC
>CAYXDZ010000133.1:0-8261 GCA_964463815.1 uncultured Verrucomicrobiota bacterium
AACCTCTCCGGTTGCCGCGCCGCTGGCGTATGGCTCTGATCTTCATGCCCGGTCAATTCAGTGACCGGGCTGATTTTTATCATCAGACCTCCACCCTCATCACGGCCGGATATGGCCTGCCGCACGCCCTCGAACATCTGCGCGACAACCCGCCCGCCCGGGGTTTTCGCCGGCCGCTGAACGACATCCTCGTGCATCTGCGCGAAGGGTTCACCTTCGCCGAGTCGCTGAAACAAACCGGGGCGTGGATGCCGGAGTTCGATGTCGCGCTGCTCGAGGCGGGCGAACAAAGCGGCCGCCTCGATTCCTGCCTCAAGCTGCTCGCCACCTATTATCAGGAGCGGACCCGGTTGGCGCGGACGGTCTTTGGGGAGATGGCGTATCCGATTTTTCTCCTCCACGCCGCATTGTTCATTCTGGGCTTCCCTCAATTATTTCTTTCGGGCGACTGGCAACACTATCTGCTGACCACGTTCGGGGTGCTGGTTCCCATCTACGTCATCGCGTTCCTCGGAATTTATCTGCTGCAAGGTTCACGGCGGCGGAGCATTCGCATCGTGCTGGAACGCCTGATCAACTTCCTCCCGTTGATCGGACGGGCCCGCCGGCATCTCTCGCTGGCCCGCCTGGCGATGGCCCTGGAGTCACTGCTCAACGCCGGGGTGGGCATCATTCACGGCTGGGAACTCGCCGCCCGGGCCAGCGGTTCACCCGCGCTGGATCGCGAAGTGTCCACCTGGCGGCCGCAGATTGAAGCCGGCATGCCCCCGTCCGAACTGCTGCGCAACAACCCACGCTTTCCAAGCGTGTTCGCCAATCTGTACGCCACCGGCGAGGCCAGCGGCCGGCTGGATGATCACCTCAACCGCCTGCACACCTATTACCAGGAATCGGGCACCAACATCCTCCGGCAGATCGCCGCGTGGGCACCGCGGCTGGTTTATCTGTTGATCGCCGGCTATATCGCTTACCGGGTGATCATGTTTTGGGCGGGTTACTTCCGGCAAATCGGCGAGGCCGGCGGATTCTAACCGGGTAGGAATCCGCTTTCCACCGCCGCTCAAACTGGTGTAAGCCTCCTGACGTGCCGCGCAACGTCCTCCATGCCCTGATCGCCCTGCTGCTCCTCACCAGCGCGGCCGGGGCCGCCGAGCCGCGGATCATCAAGGTGCTGCCCCACCTGCTCGACGTGAACGGACGGTACACTATTTCGCCCAACCTCTTCGAACGCGACACGTATCAGGCAAAGTTGAAGGCGAACCCCGACCTGCAATCCGGCATCCGCTATGATATTCACTGGCGGGCGAATGCTGCGGGCGAATTCGTGCTCAAGCTGGAGCTGCTCGGCCGGGTGGAACAGGGCCAGATCAACCGCCGGACCATTGAGACACCCGTCACCGGCAAACGAACCGGTGCGAAATGGAGCGCGCTCAGCTTCCTCGGTGAGGACTTCAAGAAGTTTGGCCCCATCGTCGCCTGGCGGGTCTCGCTCTGGCAGGGCGACGCCATGGTGGCCCGGCAGCAGTCCTTCCTGTGGGAGTAGCCCGCGCCGCCGGATTTTTCCAGCGTTGCAAACGGGCGGGGTCCAAATAAGATCGCGGGCACATGCCCACGGTTGCCGAACAGCTTCGTGCCGCGCGAGAAGCCCACGGGCTCACCGTTTATCAAGTGGCCGACGCCACCAAGATCAAGACGGATCACGTGCGCGCGCTGGATGAAGGAAACTTCGATGTCTTCTCCGCCCCGGTCTTCATCCGTGGGTTCGTCCGCACGTACGCCACCTTGCTGCATCTCGATGTTCCGGCGGTGATGGCCGACCTCGATCACGAGTTGAGCGGCACCGAGAAGTTCGCGGAACCCCCGCCGCTGACGAACGAACGCAAAGGCGTGGTGGACTGGCTCACGCTCCAGCTTTCCCGCATCAACTGGCGGGTCGCGCTGCCGCTGCTCGTGCTCGGCATCGGCATCCTGGTCGTGATCTTCGGCTACCGCGCCTGGCGCACCGCCCAAACGCGTGACCCGCTGGAAAATCTTGGGCCCGGTCTTTATCAGCCGGCCAACCGCCCCCCGGCGAACACCCTGCCGGTACCCGGTCAGCCGTAATCTCCGACCACCCCCGCGGGCGCTGAATTCTCGTGGCCAGCGGGCGTCCATTCCGGCAACCTCCGCGCATCCATGAAGCCTTACGTTTCGCTCCTCACCGTCCTGCTGACGCTCTCCCTGCACGCCGCCGAAGATGAACTCGCCCTGGGCGTCCGCACCACCGACCCGCTGACGCCCGCCGAACAACGGACAAAGTTCACCCTGCCACCCGGCTTCGAGATTCAACTCGTCGCCGCCGAGCCGGACATCAACAAACCGATGAACCTGGCGTTCGACGCCGCCGGCCGGCTCTGGGTCACCACGTCCATCGAATATCCGTGGGCCGCGCCGACCAATGCACCGGGCCGCGATCGTCTGATGATCTTTGAGGACTTCGGTCCCGACGGCCGGGCACGGAAGGTGACGGAGTTCGCCGGCGGCCTGAACATCCCGATCGGCATCTATCCGTTTCGCTCTCCGCCATCGGTAGGGCGAGGCTCCGGCCGAGCCCCATCTTCAACGGACGCCGCCGGCTCGGCGGGAACCTCGCCCTCCCCTGAAACTTGGAAAGCCATCGTCTGGTCGATTCCCCACATCTGGCTCTTCGAAGACACGGATGGCGACGGCAAGGCGGACCAGCGCACGCCGCTGTACGGGCCGTTCGATTACACGCGTGACACGCACGGCAACCAGTCGTCCTTCACGCGTGGTTTCGATGGGTGGCTCTACGCCACGCACGGCTTCAACAACGACAGCCGCTTCACCGGACCCGACGGTACGCCGCACCACTTCAATTCCGGCAACACCTACCGCATGCGCGTCGCGGGCACGCGTCTCGAACAACACACGTGGGGTCAGGTGAATCCCTTCGGGCTGACGTGGGACGAACGCGGCAACCTGTATTCGAGCGACTGCCACAGCGCGCCGATTTATCAACTGTTCGCCGGCGGCTGGTATCCGAGCTTCGGCAAGCCGCACGACGGACTCGGCTTTGCCCCGACAATGATGGAACACGCGCACGGCAGCACGGCCATCGACGGCGCGCTCTATTACTCGGACGATCTCTGGCCGGAAGAATACAAGGACAACTTTTTCATCGGCAACGTGATGACCAGCCGGCTGAACCGCGACCGTATCGAGTTTGTCGGCTCGACGCCGAAAGCCGTCGAGCAGCCGGACTTTGTGACGACGACCGATCCGTGGTTCCGGCCGGTGCATAACATCCTTGGCCCCGACGGCGCGCTCTACATCGCGGACTTCTACAACCGCATCATCGGCCATTACGAGGTGCCGCTCACGCATCCGGGCCGGGATCGCGAACGCGGCCGCATCTGGCGCGTGGTGTACACCGGCGACCGCGCAAAAGAGCGTGCTGCCGGCAGCCAGCCGGCCAACCCGTCGAGCCCGTTCCTGCGTACCGCCGCCCTGCCGAACGATCTCGGTGGCCTGATCAACGAACTGGGCTCGCCCAATCTGACGCGACGGTTGCTGGCGATGAATGAGATTCAGGATCGCTTTTGTTCCGCCGATGAAGGCAGGTCGAACGTCGTAGACCGGCTTACCATAAGCATTCTTAGCCGCCCCATCCCGATGGGACCTATTGGACTCGTTCACCATCTCTGGCTCTTGAACCGCCTTGATGGGATACCTGTGGGGTATGTGGCTTCTCTTGCAGAAGGCAAGGATGAGCGAAACAACCGAGCGCTTGTTAGTCTAACAAAGGCACACGCCTTCCGCATTCTCACGGAGCGCGGCTTTTCAAGCCGCAGATCGCCCGGAAGCTCCGGCACCGTCCACGATCAAGAAGGCGCTGCGGCTCGCAGAGCCGCGCTCCAAGGGCTGAACGATCCCGACGCCCTGGTCCGTCGCTGTGCCGCCGAGGCGCTCGGTGCGTGGCGCGACGCCGGCAATGTGCAGCCGTTGCTCGAGGCCCTCGCCAGCGCCGATCCGGCGGACACCCATCTCGTGTATGTCCTGCGCAAGGCGCTGCGCGACCAACTCAACGACGACGCCATCTTTCGCGAAGTCGCCGGCCGCCAGTTGTCCGCGCGCGACGCCCGCGCTATTGCGGATGTCGCCGTCGCCGTGAAGTCCGAGCCCGCCGGCAGTTTCCTGATCAAGTACCGCCAGAGCTTCGCCGATGATACCGACCTCTCGCGTCGTGCTTTGCAACACGCCGCCAATTATGCGCCGCCCGCCGCGCTCGACGAACTCGCCGCAGCCATCCAGCGCGATTCGGCCGGCGATCTGGACTTCCAGCTCACGCTCTTCCGCGCGATCCGCGACGGCTTCGTGCGTCGCGGGGTCGGGCTTTCGCCCGTGCTCAAGACCTGGGCCGGCAAGCTCTCGTTGCAGTTGCTCGATTCGGTGGCCGGCTCATCCGACTGGGCCAACGAACCGGTCGATGACACGGCCAATCCCGCCAATCCATGGGGCTTCAACAACCGTGTGCAGGCCGACACTGGTCAGCCAGCCCGGCTGCTCGACAGCATCGTCCGCGGCGAACCGCTCACCGGCCGGTTGATCTCTCGGCCATTTGCCGCCCCACGCCAGTTAAGGTTCTTCCTGGCGGGTCATGACGGTTATCCGGACAAGCCCATGGAGGGCAAGAACCTCGTCCAGCTCCGCGACGCGGCGACCGGCGAAGTCCTCGCCACGGCCCAGCCGCCCCGCGACGACGCGGCCAAGGCCGTCACTTGGGACCTGTCCGCTCACGCTGGCAAGCAAGTGCGCATTGAGGCCATTGATGCGGACAATGCCGCCGCTTACGCGTGGCTGGCGTTCGGGCGCTTCGAGCCGGAAGTCGTGGCTTTCCCGAGCATCGCCCCGGCCACCGTGGCCGAGCGGCAGATTGCCGCGGCGGAACTGGCCGGCATTTCCAGTGGCGTTGAGAATGGTTCTCCGCTGCGTGAGCGACTGGCTCGCTTGATGCGCGATTCCGCCACCGACCTGATGGCCCGGGCAGCCGCGCTGCGAGTCTTGAATCCACGCGGCACGGGCACTGCGGAACTGATCGCCGACCGGCAGACGCCCTTCACTTGGAAGACGCGCCTGCTCGACGCGGCAACCGCCGACGATCCGCAGGCCTGGCAACAGGCCCGCGCGAGTGTCTTCAAGGAAGCCCCGCAAAGGGTCCAGGTGAGGGTTGCCTTGTTGGGTCTTGATTCCGCTCCCAATGCGCTCGCCCTCGTCGCCGCCATGGAAGCCGGCAGCGTTTCGCCCTCGCTGCTGCGCGACCAGCCGCTGCTCGGCAAGCTGAACAATGTCGGCACGCCGGAGGTCCGCGAACGCGCGCAAAAGCTGATCGCCGCCCTGCCGGACGCGGACGCCACGATTCAGCGCCTGATCGACCAGCGCCGCCGCGACTTCGCCAGCGCCACGCCGGACAAGGCCCAGGGCCGGCAGCTTTACACCCAGCTCTGCGCCGTGTGCCATCAACTGGGCGGCCAGGGAACGCTCGTGGGACCGCAGCTCGACGGCATCGGTAATCGCGGCATCGAGCGCCTGCTGGAGGACATCCTCGACCCGAACCGCAACGTGGATCACGCCTTTGCGAGCACGACCTTGATCCTGAAGAACGGCGATGTGGAGAGCGGCTTGTTCCGTCGTGAGGAGGGCGCGGTGCTCGTCCTCGCCAACGCCGCCGGCCTGGAGTTCACCATCCCCAAGGCCGACGTGGCCGAACGCCGCGAATCCAACACCTCGCTCATGCCCGCCAACTTCGGCGAGGCCCTGACGACGGAACAGCTCAATGACCTGGTCGGTTACGTGCTCGATCAGAAATAAGCCTGCCGCAACTCTCCAACCTCGGACTGAATTGCTCCCCGCTTTACATCGGTTGCACCCTTGACAGTCATCCGTTTTGCGAATCAGTCTCAATTGATGTCGTTGCCGGCAAATACGTCACCCGTCACCCCGCCGCCGCCCTGGTCGGAATCCGCGGCGTGGGGGAGCGTGGCGGCGTCCGCGTGGCGGCCTTTGGGCGGGTCGTTCCACGGCGAGGGGTTCAGCCTGGAGTGGCACGAACTGGAGCAGAATGACCGGGTGGACTGGTCGCGGAGTTTTCATCCCCGCAGCGTCGAGGTCTGCCTGAATGTGCGCGGCCGGGCCTCGGTCGCGGTTGGCTCGCGGAGGCTGGAGCTCGCCGATGGCACCACCGGGTTCTACGTGCGGGGCGATGAACCGTTGACCGGCTCGCGTGCGGTCGGTGAACCGCATCAGTTCCTCACCCTGGAGTTGTCCTTCGATTTTTTGCGCGCCCAGCTCGGTGACCAGAAGCAGGGGCTGCATCCGCTGATCTTGAAGGTCGTAGCCGGTGAGAACCGCGCGGGCGGCGTGGGGACCACGAGCCCGATCACCACGCGGCAGGAGGAACTCCTGAAGTCACTGCGCGAGCCGCCGGTGCAGGCGGTCGCGCGCGGGGTCTGGTTTCGCGGCAAGGCGCTGGAGTTGATGTCGGAGATTCTGTTCGAGCAGGATGATGGCGAACTTTTCTGCACCCGGCAAAAACGCGTGGCCCGTGACCGCGTGGAGAAGGTGATCCAAATCCTCCGGGAAAACATGGAGGAACCGCCGGCCCTCGAGGAGATCGGCCGGCGCGTGGCGTGCAGTCCCTATTATCTCAGCCGCACCTTTTCCCAGGAGACCGGCATGACCATTCCCCAGTATCTGCGGCGCATTCGCATGGAGAAGGCGGCGGACCTGCTGCGCACGGGGCGTTACAACGTCACCGAGGTGGCGCTCGAAGTGGGCTACAACAGCCTGAGCCACTTCAGCCAGGCCTTCTGCCAGACGATGGGCAGTTGCCCGGCGATCTTCCAGGCGCGGGAATTGAAAAAGTAGCCGCACCGGCCGCCGCGCCGCGCAGGTTACTTCTGAATCACCAGGTCGTCGCGCAGGTTGCCGTCGATGTCGTAGGAACGATAGACCAACCGGTCGCCGCTGATCTGGATGTCCAGTGTCTGGTAAGTGGCCACTTTCGTCATCCCAAACTCGGTGTAGTCCCGCTCGGCCTGATCATACATCTTGGTGCCCGACACGGACACGATGTAAACCGTGCCGTCCTTTGGACTCGCCACCCGCTGGCCGGCTTTCATCGGATGCGTCCGCAAGTAGGCATGGTCGTGTCCTTGCAGCGCGAGATCGACATGGTATTTGTCGAAGATGGGAATCCAATGCTCGCGAATGCCCTTGTTGTCACGGTTCGGCGCGGAGGAATACGCCGGGTGGTGATAAACCGCGAACTTCCAGGTGGCCCGGCTTTGGGAAAGCACCTGCTCCAACCACTCCTTCTGGTCTTCCGGCTTGAGGTTGGAATCCAGGATCACGAAGAGCGCATTGCTGTAGTTGAACCAGTAAGCGCGTTCCTTCCCAAGCTTCTCCGGCCCGTTTTCCGGCAGCGTGAACAGGTCGAGATACAACTGGGGATTCCCGCCTTGATATTCGTGGTTCCCGAGCACGGGCACGAGCTGACGGCGGTCATAGATCCGGGCGGCGTTGAAGAAGAAGCTGTCCCAATCATCACGATCGTTGCCGCGATCCACCAGGTCGCCGGCCATGACATAGAACGCTGCGTCCGGACGCTCGCGAAAGGCGTTGTTGACGAGCGTGCCCCAGCGATCGAGTCCGTTTTGGGCGTCGCCCATGTAGATAAAGCTGAACGGCCGGATGGCGGCCGGCGCGGTCGTGAATTCCGCCAGCTCCGACCAGCGTTCGCCGGTTTCGTCACCGACGGAATAAACGTAGGTGGTGCCCGGTTGCAGGTCCGTCAATTCGACGACATGCCGGTGAACGAGCGGATCGTTCAAGATGTTCGGCGACTTGAGGGGCGTGGTTTTGGCGGTCACTTCGCGCAACGGAGCGGGTTGAAAGCGGTTCACCTCAGCCTTCTTCCGATAGGCGAGGCGACCTTGCTTCACCTCGGCGCGGGTGCGCCATTGCAGCGTCTGCGTGGTTTGCGGATCGCCGCCCCAGGTCAAAACGAGCTGGTCGGGCTCGACCGTCGCGGGATGGCGGGTCCAGCGAAACAAATTAACCAGCCGGGCATCGTCGCGGGCACCGTACTCGGTGCGAACGACCCAGCAATCCGCCAGCTCCGCCGGCAGGGAGGCCAGTTGTTCCTCGCGATCCACGTAAGGCTTCATGCCCGGCTGGAACCGCTCCACGCGCAACGGTCCCGG
>CAYXDZ010000134.1:0-8252 GCA_964463815.1 uncultured Verrucomicrobiota bacterium
ATTCGCTGATCGCCGCCATTGCCCTCAGTCGCAACCTGACCGTGGTGACGCGGGACTTGGGGCCGTTCAAGCGCGCCGGCTGCCGCACACTGAATCCATTCGCCGCCTAACACTGGCCCGGCCGGAAGGGCGTCCCGGCTGAGATCACCCCGGTCCTTCAAACCGCTCGAAACCGGCGGTTCAACGGGGAAAAGGTTTCACCCAAATCTTCACCTGACGAGCATTGGAAGGGCATTGGCGGGCGGTTGAAATGTAATATGCCAGCGACCGCAAAAGCAGCTTGAAGCCCAATAAATCAGGCTATTCTTCGCCTTGTAACTGAGTGAGTTGCAGTTGATCCGGCGGCAATTCTCAGTTTGGAGCGCGGCCTTCGTGAGGAAGCGCCCGGTATCGGCGAGCGCCGGCCGGTCGTTCCAACGCCCGGCGGCTCACAGAGCCGTGGCTTCGAGCCAAAAGGAGAATTGCTGGTCTGCCTGCTTCGTGGATTGACACGATACTGACGGTTTCGCTTGATCGCCGCGATGGCTGGCCCACGCATTTATCTCGATCACCTTGCAACCACTCCGCTCCTGCCGGCGGCACATGAGGCGATGCGGCCCTTCCTGTCCGGGAACTTCGGCAGCGCCAGCTCGATTCATCAATGGGGACTCGCCGCGCGCGATGCAGTGGATCACGCGCGCGCCCAATTCGCCGCGTTCGTCAATGCCGAGTCGCCGGACAACATCCTCTTCACTTCCAGCGGCACGGAATCCGTCAACCAGGCGATCAAAGGCCTGGCGTGGCATCCGCGCCGCCGGGGCGGCCACGTTGTTTGCAGCGCCATCGAGCATCCCTCGGTGCTGGGGGCGATCGAGTTCTTGAAACGTGACGGCATCGACTGCACCCGGGTGCCGGTGGACCGGGAGGGAAAAATTGATCCGGAACAGGTGCGCCAGGCGATGACGGAGGAAACCTTTCTACTGGCCGTTCACGCCGCGAACTACGATCTCGGTACGGTGCAGCCGGTGGCGGAACTGGCAGCCCTGGCGCACGCGGCCGGCGCGACGTTTCTGGTCGAGGCCAGTTACGCGGGCGGCTGGCTGCCGTTGGACGTGCAAGCGTTGGGAATTGATCTGCTCACCCTCGCGCCGCACCGGTTTTACGGGCCGAAAGGCGTGGGCGTCTTGTACCGCAACCGCCGCACCCGGCTCGCGCCTCTGATCCACGGTGGCAGTCAGGAGTCCGGCCTGCGGGCGGGCGCGGAGAACGTGGCGGGAATAGTCGGTGCCGGCGTGGCGGCGGAGGTGGCGGGGCGGGAACTGGCAGCGCGTTGCCGGCACACGGCCGAAGTGCAGCAGCGTCTTTGGTCGGCCATTGAGCGGGACATTCCGCAGGTGAGATTGCTCGGTCCCCCGCCGGGGACCGGGCGGTTGGTCACGCATTTGAACCTCGCCCCGGCGGGAACGGAAGGGGAAGGATTGATGCTGATGTGTGACGCGCAGGGGATCGCCATCGGGAGCGGAACGGCGTGCCTGCTGAAGGCACTCAAGTCCTCACCCGTGCTGGAGGCGGTTGGCGTGTCGCCAGACTTGGCGCGAGCCGCGGTGTTGGTCTCGCCGGGCAAGGACACCACGGCCGAGGAGGTGGCTCGTTTCACTGAAGTGTTCGCCAAGCAGGTCCGGCGCTTGCGCGAGATGTCGCCTGGTTGGGACGCCGCTGTTGCGGGGTGATGAATCGGGTTCCCTCAATTGTGCGGGAATTGAGAAAACGGACTGCGAGCCGTTTGCCAATTTCGGGGCTATGTTCCGCCGACGTGACCTCCGGCGGCGGCAGGCAGGAACAACAAAAGTGTGCGGGCGTACTTTCCGAATCGAAAAACCGCCGATATGAATGGGTGGTTCGCCATTGCGACTCCCGGCAAACTATTGAATAAAGTGGCGTTGAGATCGTTTTTATCTGTTCAGACTGAGCGCACATGTACCGGAAAAAACCAATTTTGATGCTGGCCGTGATGGGCGGGAGCCTTGGTGGCTTTGCCGCTGATTACCAGCCGCTGCCCACCAGTCTCGAGCAAATCGAGTATGGCCGGCATGTGAAGGCGTTCCTGGGCGAGTATTGTCTCGACTGTCACGATAACGAAACCCAGAAAGCCGATCTAAACCTCGAGAAATTCGGGGATGCGCCGGAGCTTTACAAGGAGCGCCGCGTCTGGGAGGCGGTGCGGGACATGATCGAGCATCGCGAGATGCCGCCCTCCAAGAAGCCCCAACCCAGCGAGGCGGATCGCAAGCAGATGGTCCTCTTTATTGAGAAGGAGCTGGCGAAGTTTGATTGTGAAGGCCCGGTGAATCCGGGTCGGGTCACGATTCGGCGGCTGAACCGGGCGGAGTACAACAACACCGTCCGCGATTTGATGGGGGTTGATTTCAAGCCGGCGGAGGACTTCCCGCTGGATGAAGTGGGTTATGGTTTCGACAACATCGGCGATGTGCTCTCACTCCCGCCGATGCTCTTGGAAAAGTATCTGTCAGCGGCCGAGAAAATTGTGACCGCCGCCATCGTGACGGAGCCCAGCACGCTGTTGCCCCGCGTGAGAGTTCCGGGCACGGCCTTCCGGCCCCTGGTAGAAGGTCAGGATGTGCGGGTCGATGATGGTGTTGTGGGCTTTTTCCGTGAAGGCGGTGCGATGGCCGAACTCAACGCGCCAGTCGCGGGCGAATTTATTCTCCGGGTTCATTCCTTCGGGGAACTGGCCGGTCCGGAGTTGCCCAAACTCTCGGTCAAGCTGGGCGACCAGGAAGTGGCGCTCATCGAGGTTTCGGCCCAGGAAGGCCAGGCGGCGGACTACGATGTGCCGGTCAAGCTCGCGGCGGGAACCCAGCCGCTCACGCTGGCTTTTCTCAATAATTTCAACACCGCCGGTGACCGCAACGTCTTCGTGGAGCACGTCGAATTGCTGGGACCGACGGACACGGAACTGGTTTATCCCGCCGGTCACGCCCGGATCATTCCGCGTGCCCCCAAACCGGGCGAAGAGAACACGCTGGCGCGCGATTACCTCCGTCAGTTTGCCAGCCGCGCCTGGCGCCGGCCCGCCGCGGAAGATGAGGTCAACCGGCTGGCGAAGTTTGTCGCGATGGGCATGGACGCGGGCGGTTCGTTCGAGCAGGGGATGCAACTGGCCCTGCAAGCCGTGCTGGTATCCCCGCAATTTCTTTTCCGCTGGGAGCTGGACCCCCGCGATCAGGCCGGGGCCGCCCGGCAGTTGACCGATTATGAGCTGGCTTCGCGGCTCTCGTATTTCGTCTGGAGCAGCCTGCCGGATGACGAGCTGACGTCGCTGGCGGCCGCCAGCCAATTGCGCCGGCCGGAAGTGTTGGAAGCCCAGTTGAAGCGCATGCTCGCGGACCCCAAGGCGTGGGGGCTGGTCGAGAATTTCGCCGGTCAATGGCTCCAGGTACGCTCGCTCGACATCACGCCGGACCCCGACTTGTTTCCGAGTTTTGATGAACCGCTGCGCCGCGCGATGCAGCAGGAGACGCTGTTGTTTTTCCAGGCGGTCATGCGCGAAGATCGCAGCCTCACCGCGCTGCTCAATGCGGACTTCACCTTCGTCAACGAGCGGCTCGCCCGGCACTACGGCATTCCCGGCGTGAAAGGCGACGACTTCCAACGCGTCAAGCTGTCACCCGAGCAGCATCGGGGCGGCATTTTGACCCAGGGCAGCATTCTCGCGTTGACGTCGAATCCGACCCGCACCTCGCCGGTGAACCGCGGCAAATGGATTCTTGAACAGATCCTCGGCACCCCGCCGCCGCCGCCGCCGCCGAACGTGCCGGAACTTGAAGGCGCCCCCGGCGTCGATGCCACCGCCTCGTTGCGCATCCGCACCGAGCAGCACCGGGCGAACCCCGACTGCGCGACCTGCCACGAGAAGATGGACCCGCTCGGCTTTGCGTTTGAAAACTTTGACGCGATCGGCGGGTGGCGTGACCGGGATGGCGAACATCCCATCGACCCATCGGGCAAACTGCCGGATGGGCGGGAATTCAAGGGCCCCGGCGAACTCAAGCAGATGCTCATGCAGGGCGACAACTTTGCCCGGACCGTGACCGAGAAGATGTTAACCTTTGCGCTCGGGCGGGGTCTGGAGTATTACGACAAGTGCGCGGTGGACGAAATCGTCGCGGCGCTCAAGCGCAATGACCTGCGGTTTTCGACGCTGATCCTCGAAGTGATCAAGAGCCGGCCCTTTCAAATGCGGCAACCTACTGAAAACGAAACATGATGAAGACATCCCCCCTCCATCGGCGGACCTTTTTGAAAGGTCTGGGAACGGCCATCGCGCTGCCCTTGCTTGAATCCATGTCCCCCGTGCGGGCGGCCGCCAGCGCGGTCGCAGGTGCCAAGGCCCCGACCCGCATGGCGTTCATGTTCGTGCCCAATGGCGTGAACATGGACCAATGGATGCCGCGCGGCGAAGGTGCCAACTTTTCGCTGCCCTACATCCTGGAGCCGTTCAACCACCTGAAGCGCGACATCCTCGTGGTTTCGGGTCTGACGCAGGACAAAGGGCGCGCGAACGGCGACGGCCCCGGCGATCATGCGCGTTCGGCGGCGGTTTTCCTCACGGGCGTGCAACCGCTGAAGAGCGAGGGTTCGCAGATCCGCGCCGGTATTTCCTGTGACCAGTACGTGGCCGAACACATCGGGCAGGACACGAGGTTTGCCTCGCTTGAGCTCGGCATTGAGAAGGGCCGGCAGGCGGGCAAGTGTGATTCCGGTTACTCGTGCGCCTACTCGAACAACATCTCCTGGCGCAACGAGGTCACGCCCATGACCAAGGAAACCGATCCACGGCTCGTCTTCGAGCGCTTGTTTGGCAATGGCAAGGCCGACGAAGCCGCCAACGGTTTTCTCCAGCGCCGCGAGTTCAGGAAGTCCATCCTCGATTTTGTGCTGGAGGATGCTCGCAAGCTTAATTCGAAGATCAGCGGCACCGACCGCCAGAAGATGGACGAATACCTGACCGCCGTCCGCGAAATCGAAACCCGCATCGAGAAGGCGGAGAAGATGTCCGCCCACACCGCCGAGGTGATTGCCGGCGTCGAGAAGCCCACCGGCGAACCCGGCGACATGGGCGAGCACATCCGCCTCATGGGCGACATGATGGTGCTGGCCTTCCAGGCGGACGTCACCCGCGTCTGCACGTTCATGATCGCCAACGAAGGCAGCAACCGCGCCTATCGGGAGATCAATGTCAGCGACGGCCACCATTCGCTGTCCCATCACCAGAGCGATCCGGTCAAACTCGAGAAGATTGCCCGCATCAACCGCTACCATGCCGAGCAGGTCGCCTATACCATCAACCGCCTCAAGAACATCAAGGAGGGCGATGGTTCGTTGCTCGACAACTGCATGATCGTTTATGGTGCCGGCATCTGCGACGGCAACAAACACAACAACGAGAACCTCCCGATCATGATTGCGGGCAACGGTGGCGGCACCATCCGTACCGGCCGGCACATCCGTTACCCGGAGGAGACCCCGTTGAACAACCTGTTCCTCTCCATGATGGACCGCATGGGCGTCCACGCGCGGGAGTTCGGTGACGCCACGGACCGCTTGCGCGGTCTCGAAGGCTGAGCAACCGGCGAATAGATTCCGCGAAGGGTCCGTCAGTGATGGCGGACCTTTTCTTTGGCGTGCGCGAAGTCCGTGACCATGAATACCAGCAGACCGCCCTTGTCGGGCCCCGTTGCCTACCCGCTTGAACCGACCGGCGACACGCCCGGCGCGGGCATCGCCGCCGTCCCCGCCCGGCCGACCTCCGGCCGCGAACCCTCGCCCCGGCGGTTCCGCTTCGCTCTCGCCCGGCAGGAACGCAGCGGCCTCGGCCGCGAAGTGACGCGCCTCTTCCGGGTCCGGTCGGTGACTGCGGGAATGCTCGCCGCCGGCCTCCTGTGGGTCGGGGGACTTTCATGCGGGAACGCGGCCGAGCCCCGGAAGCCAAACATCGCCCCGCTCATCGCGGGTTTGAAGTCGGGTGACAAGGCGGAGCGTCGCGAGGCTTCCTATCGCCTGAGCCAACTGGGAGCGGATGCCAAAGCCGCGGTGCCGGATTTGATCCAGGCGCTGGACGATTCGGAGGACCAGGTGTGGTTCAACTCAATCACCGCGCTGGCCCGCATCGGCCCCGCCGCAACCGAGGCCATCCCCGCGCTCATGCGGCAGCTTGAGCGCTCCAACAGCGGCCGCTACCGCGAGCAGGTGTGGTATCGCGCGGCCTTCGCCCTTGGCTCGGTGGGGCCGGCCGCCCTGCCGGAACTCATCAAGGCGCTGCAGAACGAACGCCCGCACGTCCGCGCTGGTGCCGCCAAGGCGATCAGTTGGATCGGTCCCGACGCGACGGAAGCGATCCCGCTCCTCGCGAAGAATCTCGCTGATGACGATGCCAACGTGCGCGAGCAATCCGCCGAGGCCCTGGGCAAGATCGGACCCACCGCGTTGCCCCTGCTCCGGGAATCCTTGCGGAGCGATCAGGCCCGGGTGCGAGGGGGTGCCGCCCTCGCGCTGCAATGGCTGGGCGAGCCCGCCCGCGCCGCCAATCCCGAACTCGCCGCCGCCCTGTCCGGCGAGACGGATGATTCCACGAAAGCGCGCTTCATCCAGACCTTGAGCCGGCTCAAGCATGATCCGGCGGAGTTCCTCAACCTCATCGTGCCCTTGCTGGACAACGAAGCCGAAGCCGTCCGCCAGGAAGCCGCCAATGCGCTGATCTTGATGGAGCCCGCCGCCACCACCTCCGTGCCGGTCTTGCGGAAACTGGTGGCCGCTGACGATCCGGCAAAAATTCAGTCCGCCGCCTCGTTTCTGGGGGCCATTGGGGCGGATGCCGGCGCGGCCGTGCCGGATTTGATCACCGTGCGCGCCCGGCCGGGCATGGCGGGCGAACTGGCGGAGTCATTGGAGAAGTCCTTGATTCAGATCGGTCCGCCCGCCGTGCCGGAGCTCGTCCGGGCCATGAACGCCGCGCACGGCAACCCCGATCATTGGTCCGTGCGCTGTCTGCGCGACCTCGGTCCCGCCGCGGTGCCGTTTCTGATCACCGCCCTTGAATCCACGGACACCGCGCGGCAACGGGACGCCATCCAGGTCTTGACCTTGGTGGGCGACGCGGCCGAGCCCGCCATCCCGCAGTTGAAGCGCCTCGCGGAAAATGATCCCGGCGAGCTGCGCGGACCCGCGCTTGTCGCCCTCGCCGCCGCCGGTGCCCGTCCGGAAGTCGTCCTGCCGCTGGCGGAGCAGGCCATGACGGATTCGTCGGTGGCCCGACGTCGCTCCGGGGCGACCGCGCTCGCCAGCTTGGGCCAGCGCGCCCAACCCGCCCGCGCCACCCTGATCAACGGTCTCAAAGACGCCGATGCCACCGTGGCCGCCAGCTCCGCCCATGCGCTGGGTCGCCTGGGCAATGCCGCCGCCCCGGCGGTGGAACCATTGCTGACCGCCCTGGCACGACCGGAATTGCCGGTTCGCGAAGCCGTCATCCGTGCGCTCGGTGAGCTGGGTGAAACCGCTCAAGCCGCCGTGCCGGCACTGGCAAAACTGCTGACCGAGACGCCGCCGCCCTTGCAGACCGCCGTCGCGGGCGCTCTGGGTGCCATGGGGGCCGCCGGTCGCGCCGCCCTGCCGCAATTGGAACAGAGCTTCGCCAGCGCCGACCCGAAGGTTCGGGCCGTGGCCGTGGCCGCCATCGCGCGCGTCGAATCCGACAACGGCCGCAAGGTGGACTTTCTGCAACGCGCGCTGGATGACCCGGAATCCGTCGTCCGCGTCGCCGCGATTGACGAACTGGGGGCGATGGGCCGGGCCGCCGAGCCCGCCGCCGAGAAGCTGTATGCGTTGACCGAGCAGTCCGGCGAACGCGACCAGGCGCTCGAGGTTCTGGCCGGGCTGCGCATTCGCTCCGTTCCGCTGCTCGTGAAGGCCACCACCAATTCGGACGCGTATGTCCGGCAGTTTGCCGTCGAACGGCTCGGACAGTTGGGCAAGGCCGCCCAGGAAGCCGTGCCCGAGCTGCGCAAACTGCTCCAGGCCGAGCCGGAAGACTTCGTCAAGCGTGCCGCCCGCACCGCGATCCGGGACATCGAGCGGGCGGATTGACGGCACCGGCAGACCTGGGAACGCGGGTGCTCCGCCATCCCTTCGGCCCCCGGCCGGGGGAATTATTGCTCGCGAACTCCGGGCACCCTGGTGTTGAGTCCGGGTAGGAA
>CAYXDZ010000135.1:0-3908 GCA_964463815.1 uncultured Verrucomicrobiota bacterium
TTCACGCCGTCGCCGGTCATGGCCACGATATGTCCGCGCGCTTGCAGGGCCTTGACCAGTTTCAGTTTCTGCTCGGGCGCGACGCGGGCAAACACCGCCGCCCGCTCGGCCAGCGCGGGCAAATCCTCCTCGGAAATCTTCTCCAACTCGCGGCCCGTGACGGCCAGCAAGCCGTCGTGGTCGCCGCCACGCAATCCCAACTGGCGGGCGATCGCGCTGGCGGTGAGCGCGTGGTCGCCGGTGATCATCTTCACCTGGATGCCCGCCTCCCGACACTTGCGGATGGAGGTGATGGCCTCCGCGCGCGGGGGATCGATCATGGCTTGCAGGCCCAGGAACGTGAGCCCCTCGCGCACGTGTTCGTGGTGCAATCGATGATGGTCATCGGCCACCTCGCGCCGGGCAAAGGCCAACACGCGCAAACCCTGCGCGGCCATTTCGTCGGCGGCGGCCCACACCGCCTCGCGGTCCAGTGGTTCCAGTTTGCCGTCATCCTGCAGCGCGTGCTCGCAACGTTCGAGGAGTCGCTCGACGGAGCCTTTCTTGTAAATGACCCGGAGCCTTCCGTCACCCCGGCCATGCAGCGTGGCCATGAACTGGTGCTCGGACTCAAATGGTATGACATCGAGCCGGGGATGCGCCTCGTGTTGTTCGGCGGGGAGCAAACCGGCCTTGCGCGCGGCCACGATGAGCGCGGCCTCCGTCGGATCACCCTCCACCTTCAGCCGGCCGTCCTGGGTCGCGAGTTGGGAATCGTTGTTGAGCAGGCCGGCCAGCAGGGTCTCCCGTAATCCGGCGTGGTGTTCAAGCACCACCCGCTTTCCGCGGAGCCGCACCTCCCCGTCGGCCTCGTACCCGGAGCCGGTGACTTCATAGAACCGGCCGCCCGCGAAAACCTTTTGGACGGTCATCTGGTTTTCCGTGAGTGTGCCAGTCTTGTCCGAGCAGATGACGGTGGTGCTGCCGAGCGCCTCCACGGCCGGGAGCTTGCGAATGATCGCCCGCCGCCTGGCCATGCGCCCCACGCCGATCGCCAGCGTAATGGTCACGGCGGCCGGCAGACCCTCGGGGATCGCGCCCACCGCCAGCGCCACGGACGCCATGAACATCTCGATCAGCGCGCCGCCCCGCCACCAGCCCGTCAGGAAGGTCAGGGCGGCCAGCACCATGATAACCCACAGCACCAGTTTGCTGAACTGCGCAATCTTCCGCGTGAGCGGCGTCGATAGATCGACCGCCTCATGAATGAGCCGCGCAATCCGACCGCTTTCGGTCTGGTTGCCGATGGCCCACAAGACGCCCTCCGCCTGACCGTACGTTACCAGCGTGCCGGCAAAGGCGAGGTTTTTACGTTCGGCGAGGATCGTGTCCAGTACGAGGGGATCGGCGTGCTTTTGCACCGGCACAGACTCGCCGGTGAGTGCGGATTCATCCAC
Source organism: uncultured Verrucomicrobiota bacterium (assembly GCA_964463815.1). Taxonomy (GTDB): domain Bacteria; phylum Verrucomicrobiota; class Verrucomicrobiia; order Limisphaerales; family RI-55; genus RI-55. The sequence goes on from CAYXDZ010000135.1 coordinate 1,437, forward strand.
CTGCAGACTACGCACGTGGAAAAGCCGCACATCAGCCGGCACCTTGTCGCCTGATTGCAACAGCACGACATCCCCGGGGACGAGTTCGACCGAGTTCACGCGCTGCTTGCGGCCGTCGCGCAGGACGGTGGCTTCGGTGGTTACCATTTGTGACAGCGCTTCGATTGCCTTCTCCGCCTTGCTCTCCTGGATGAACCCGACCAGTGCGTTGACCACGACGACGCCGAAGATTACAGCCGCGTCCACCCACTCGCTGAGGAACGATGTCACGCCGACGGCGATCAACAGGATGTACATCAGCGGTTGGGCGAACTGCTGGAGAAAACGCCACCACGCCGAGATGCGCCGCGCACCCGTGAGTCGGTTTGGACCGAAGCGCGCCTGCCGCTTCCGGACCTCGTCGGCACTCAACCCCGCGCGGAGATCGGCCTCCAGAAACTGCACGACCTCCTCGGTCTGGAGTTGGTGCCAGTTGAGCGCGTCCGTTTTCATAATTCGCTGTCCAATTGGATGGCCTTCGCACTCGGGTATTCGGAGCGTTCGAGCCGGTCAATAATGACGGCATACCCCAACCCGCCGGGATGTGCTCGTCATAAGTCAGGCCCAACCAATAAAGCATACGATAGGCGGCGCCCATTCACCGAACCAATTTTGTTTTCTTTGTCGCGACCTTTGCCGAAGCTTCGCCGCGCATGAAACGCAAATCCCGCAAGCCCGCGATCAACGAACTGCTAGAGGTGATGGCCAAGTTGCGCTCGCCGGAGGGCTGTCCGTGGGATCGCGAGCAGGATCACCGGAGCCTTCGCTTTCACGCGGTCGAGGAAGTGTATGAGCTGATCGACGCCATCGAGGCGGGCGACGACCACGAGATGTTGGAGGAGCTCGGTGACTTGCTGCTCCAGGTCGTTTTTCACTGCCAGCTAGCGCGCGAGCGCGGGGTTTTTGATTTCGAGCAGGTCGCCCGAAACATCACGGAAAAACTTCTGCGCCGGCACCCGCACGTGTTCGGTGATGTGAAAGTCAAGGACGTCGATGAAGTCTGGGCGAACTGGGAACAGATCAAGCGCGCCGAAAAGGCGGGCACCCACCGGGAACGCGTCTCCGCGCTGGACGGTATTCCGAAGCATCTGCCAGCCTTGCTGCGCACCGAGAAGCTGGTGAAGAAGGCGCGCAAGCAGGGGCTCATGGCGAAGCAATCATCCGCGAGACTGAGCAAACGCGCCGTCGCCGAGGAGTTGTTTAAACTCACGGCCCAGGCCCAGGCGAAGGGCTGGTCGGCCGAGGCATTGTTGCGGGAGCAGTATCAGCGCGTTGAAAGCGGGCTTCGGCGACAGGAGCGGAAACTTGCCGTCAAGTGACGCGGCAACGGTTGGCGTGATGCCGGGTGGATTCGCCGGTGGAAAATAGACTTGCTCCGTCGTGCGATTCACGGTTGATTTCGCGGCCACGGGCGGAGAGATGGCCGAGTGGCTGAAGGCGCTGGTTTGCTAAACCGGTGTAGGGCCAAAAGCCCTACCGAGGGTTCGAATCCCTCTCTCTCCGCCAGCTTCTTTCTTGTTCTCCCTCCAGCGACGACATCCCTTGCCTTAGCTGTGGCAATTGCCGTTTTTCTCGTGTGCTTGCCCGCCACACCGGACCGCAATACGTGAAAATTGACCGGCGGGCGATTCTTTGCGAGCGTCCCGACCGTGAACCCTCACATTCTTCCCCGTGTGCAGGCCGTACTTGCCTTGCTGGGCATCGTCACCACGACTTCCGCCGTTGAGCTATCCATCACCACCACCCGGCGCGACAGTGGCGAAGTCATTTCCGCGCGAATCCATCTCACCGGGCCGGATGGCCGACCGGTGCGGGCGACGACTAATCTGCCGTTCTGGCACGATCACGTTTCCGCGCCGGGCCGGGCGGTGTTCATCGTGGCCCCGGGCCGTCACGCGATCACCGTCGAGCGCGGCCCCGAGTGGTCGTCCGAATCGGCCGTGGTGGAAATCGCCGCCGGCCAGACGGCAACCAATGTTTCCGTCGCATTGAACCGGTTGGTCAATCTGCCCGCCGAAGGTTGGTGGCCGGGCGAGACGCACATTCATCGGCCGCTGGAGCAGGCGGAGCTCTTGATGCGCGCCGAGGATTTGCAGTTCGGCCAGGTGATTTCGTGGTGGAATGCGGCCAATCCCTGGACGAATGCACCGTTGCCCGCGCCGGTCATCAAGCAGTTCGACGGCAACCGCTTCGTGCATCAACTCGGCGGCGAGGACGAGCGCGACGGCGGCGCGCTGTTGTTCTTCAAGCTCGACCGGCCCACCGACATCACCGCCGGCCGGCAGCATCACCCGTCCTCGCTCGGTTACGCGCAACAGGCGAAGGCCGCCGGCGCGTGGATCGACATTGAGAAGCCGTTCTGGTGGGACGTGCCGATGTGGATCGCCCACGGCATCGGCGACTCGATCGGCATCGCGAACAATCACATGCACC
>CAYXDZ010000135.1:4008-8249 GCA_964463815.1 uncultured Verrucomicrobiota bacterium
TGGTTTCTCGTGCGGGCAATCACCACGCTGACGAACACGTTTCGCTTCGCCAGCACCGGGCCGTTCTATGTCGAACTGCAAGGGGCGAAACAATCACCCCGGCAACGCGAGGCGGCGGAGTTCTTCGTCCAGTGGTGTGATGAACGGCTGGCGACGTTGAACGCGAACGCGCAGCTCAACGCGGAACAACGCGCCCAAGTGGTGAAGCCGTGGCTCGAAGCGCGGGCGTTCTGGCTGACCCGCGCCGACGAGGCGCGCCCGGACGGCTCGCAACTTCGGCCGCCACGCGACGCCCGCGACACCGGCGAATGGTTGAATGACATGCTGGATCACGCGTACACGCGCGATGAGATGCGGCAGGTCACGGGTTGGGACGCGTCGCGACTGGCGGAGGAACTCGAACGCGTGCCCCGACGCGCGCGGCCGGCCGGCCGGGTTCATATCACGCCTTATCCCGGCGGCCGGCACCCACGGATTGGCTTCCTCGAAGGGGCGCTCGCGCCGCAACGCGAAACGAAGGTCAGCGTGTTCACGCCCTGGGATCCGGGCAGCTACGTCGTCGTCGATGTGCCCGAGGCGATCTGGTCAAATCTTGGCCTCACTTATCTGGCCCACACTCACATTGACACCATCTGGGACCGGCAGGGGATGAACCTGCCACCGCTGGAATGGACCCGGAATCCGGACGGTTCGCTGGCGCACGAACGCACGTTGCCCAACGGCATCGGCTTCGGCGCGAACGTTGTTGCGCGCGATCGGCACGTTGAAATGGAACTCTGGCTGCGCAATGGCACGGCCGGAAAGCTTACCGACCTGCGCATCCAGAACTGCGTGATGCTGAAGCGTGCCGCCGGGTTTGCCGCGCAAAGCAACGCGAATAAACGGCTGGAATCGCCCTTCGCCGCCGCGCATTCGGAGGACGGCCGGCGGTGGGTCATCACCGCCTGGGAGCGCTGCCAGCGGCCGTGGGCCAACCCGCCGGTGCCCTGCATCCACTCCGATCCACGGTTTCCCGATCTGGCCCCCGGCGAAACGGCCCGGCTCAAAGGCTGGTTGTGGTTCTACGAAGGAACGGAACCGGCGCGGGAGATGGCCCGGCTCAAGGCCACCTTGCCGGAACTTCGTTAAGTTCCTTGGTGACGAGAGATCAAAGCCACCCCGACCCGGGCGAACAATCCGTTGACTTTCAATTCGCTTTGGTTAGTTTTCGCCCCCTAATTTCGAGAGCAACCTAGAACTGAAATATGCCGAATACCAAGTCAGCCGAGCGCCGGATGCGCAGCAATGCCCGCAAACAGCTTCGTAATACGAGTGTCAAATCGCGGGTGAAAACCTTTGAGAAGCGCTATCTCGATGCGGTAAAGGCCGGCGACAAGGCCGTTGCGGCGACCGCGCTGCGCTCCTACACCTCGGTCGTGGACAAGGCGGTCAAGGTGGGGGTGGTCCACAAGGCCACCGCGAGCCGCAAGAAGTCCCGGCTGTCAGTCCGCCTGAACACGTTGAAGTAACCAACGGTTGAATCTTTCACGGCCGGGTGCGATTGATCGCTCCCGGCCGTCGCCTTTTTCCCGGGCATCTGGTGCGGCGCACGTATTCCCCCGCTGGAGCTTCAGTCGGCACCTCACACCAGCGGTAGTTCCCAGCCCTTGCGGTATTCCTTGTTCAGGAACTGGTCCGAGTTCTTCACGTTGCGGATGCGCATCTGTTTGGGATCCCACCGGATCTTCCTGCCGACCCGCTGGGCGACGTTGCCCAGCAGCACCGCTTCGGTCATCGGCCCGGCGTAATCGAAGTTCGACAGCGCCTGGCCGTTGCCTTTGACCGCCTGCACCCATTCCTGGTGGTGCGCGTAATCGTTGTCCTGGGCCGCCCCGGGAAACCGCGGCAGCGACTGTGGCACGTCCGTGAAATCCTCCATCTTGCGCCCTGACAGAAAGTCGCCACGGCCCCAGTACATCGGCACATAGAGCGTGTCCTGCGAGCCGATGAGGATGCAGCCGTTCGCCGGCAGTTCGGTTAGCTTTGCCAGTTTCGCGTCCGGCTTGCGCCCACCGTCGTACCAGGTGAGCGAAACTTTCGCGCGGGTCCGGCTTTTCCCGGTTGCGGGATCGGGCAGCTTCAAGCGGGGGAAAACCCACTTTGTCACCGAGGCTTTCGCCGGGGACTCACTGGTGAGTCCATCCTGTTCGAGCAATTCCACGCTTTCGGGATCGCGGAGGTTCAGCGCCCAGAACGCGAGGTCCATGTTGTGGCAGCCCATGTCGCCGATGGACCCGGTGCCGAAATCCCACCAGCCGCGCCAGTTAAACGGCACGTAGGCTTTGCTGTAAGGCCGCTGCGGTGCCGGCCCCAGCCAGAGATCCCAGTCGAGCGTTTCGGGCACCGGCTGAAATTCCATCGGCCGGGTGACACCCTGTGGCCAGATCGGGCGATCGGTCCAGACATGTGCCTCCTTCACGTCACCGAGCGCGCCGGACTGGATGATCTCCACCAATCGCCGCGAATCAGGATGGCAATGGCCTTGATTGCCCATCTGGGTGATGACGCCCTTGGCCCTGGCCATGCGGGTCAGCAAGCGCGCTTCATAGACCGTGTGCGTGAGCGGTTTCTGGCAATACACGTGTTTGCCGAGGTTCATGGCCTTGAGCGCCGGCCACGCGTGATGATGGTCCGGCGCGGAGATGATCACACCGTCGAACTTGTCGGTGTAATCCTCGAACATCACGCGATAGTCCTTGAACCGTTTCGCATCCGGATACTTCTTGAACATGTTGGCCGCGCGCGTGGCGTCCGGATCGCAGAGTGCCACCATGTTTTCCGTGGAGCAGCCGTGGATGTCCGCCTCGCCCTTGCCCCCGACCCCAACCACGGCGAGGTTCAGTTTGCCATTCGCGCCATAGACATTGCGCCGAGCGACAAACGGAAAAGCGACGACCGCCGTAGCGAGCACGCTGCGGCGCAGAAAGGCACGACGGGAGAGCGGGGAGATGTTCATAAGGGTCAGCGGGTTCGTCCGCACTTCACACCCGCAGCCAACCCCGGTCAAGAATGGGCTTGAGGCGCGGTTAACGGCCGCACGAACAACCAGCCCCAACCGATCAGAAACGCCACCCCGCCAAACGGCGTGATCGCGCCCAGCCAGCGCAGGTTGGTGACGGCGAGCAGGTACAGCGAGCCGGAGAAGATGAGAATGCCCAGGAGAAAACTGATCCAAGGTCCGCGCGCCAAGGTCACCCGGCTGGCGATGAGGCACAACATGATCGCGTGAACAAAATGGTATAGAACGGCCTTTTCCCAGATTTCGGTCGTGGCATGGTCCGCCAGCAAGGTCTTCAAGCCGTGCGCACCAAAAGCCCCCAGCCCCACCGCCAGGAAGCCCAGAAATGCCGCCACCCGGAATGCTGTACGCGAGTCCATGGGCGGACATTAACCGTTCCGCCGGGTGGGATGCCAATCCCAAAGCGCCCGATTGCGCAGGTCTTCTCGGTGGTCCGAGCCCGCAGTCGGCAATTGGGTTGGATCATGCAGAATTCAATTGAGGACGAGGACAAGGACGAGGACGATTTGGGCGTGTTGATTCTGGCCATTGAAACCTCCTGTGACGAAACCAGCGTCGCGATTGTGCGCGACGGGTTGGTGCTGGCCAATGTTGTGTCGTCACAGATCAAGCTGCACGAGGAATACGGCGGCGTTGTCCCGGAACTGGCCACGCGTGAGCACTTGAAGAACCTGCTGCCGGTCGCCCGTGAGGCCCTGCGGCTGGCCGGGGTTTCGCCCAAGGAACTGGATGCCGTCGCCGCGACACGCGGACCCGGCTTGCCGCCCGCGTTGATGATCGGGCTCAAAGCGGGGCAGGGGATGGCTTTCGCCCTGGGCCGGCCGTTCGTCGGCATTCATCACCACGAGGCGCATCTCTACTCGCCGTGGATTACCGTCGATCCGCCGCGCGCGCGGTTCGACGAGTTCGAGCCGAACGTGTCGCTCATCGTCAGCGGCGGGCACACGATGCTTGTCCACGTCGAGGCCGAGCTGAAACACCGCGTGCTTGGCGGCACCATCGATGACGCGGCCGGCGAATGTTTCGACAAAACCGCCAAGTTGATCGGCCTGCCCTATCCCGGTGGGCCGCAGATGGACCGCCTTGCCACAGAGGGCAATCCTGCGGCCTATGATTTTCCGCGGCCGCTGCTCAAGGAGGCCAACGACGACTTCAGCTTCAGCGGCCTGAAGACATCGGTGCG
>CAYXDZ010000136.1:0-2514 GCA_964463815.1 uncultured Verrucomicrobiota bacterium
CGCGGATTGCATGATGGAATACGTGCTCATGCGGGCAACGACCGGGGTGGGAATAAACGCGGAAACATGGATGTCAGCACGGGGCGGGATGATGGGAGCTTGCGCCCCGTTTGCAATCCAAGGCTGTTTACTTTCGGAGCTCAAGATCAACCAACACGCCGTCGACAGGCTTGGTTGACACACCGGCTCTTGCCTCAGTCCTCTCGCCAACGCCAGTGATCCTGAATAGTTTCACGGCCGCTCCGACAACGAGTCCTACCTCCAGCAGTCCCAGAAACCTCCCCGGACAGAAGCGCGGCCCATGTCCAAACCCGAAATGGAGCAGGCTCTTTGCAGAGGCACCCTTGCTGGCAAGCGTCGCCCATCGTTCCGGGGCAAAGGTATTCGCGGGATAGCCGGTGACCGCCTTGCCCCAAAACTCCTCGCATCGATTGGCGTGCCACACATCGAGTCGGATGTGTGTGTCCTCTGGAATCATCATCCTTCGATGGTCGTTGGTTTCAATCCACGTGTCCGCCGTGGCCCGACGCGGCAGGAAATAGAGCGCCGGAGTCAGGCGCAACGTCTCTTCAAGCACCCGGTTCAAGGTAACCGCCTGCGCCAGATTGTCGGGGTCGTAGGACTCCATGTCTTTGACTTCCGCGAAAATCGCGTCTTGAAGGTCCGGTCTGCGCGACAGATGCGAGAGCGCCCAACTCGCGAAGGACGTGGTGGCCTCCATTGCGCCGGCGAGGAACACGCGGATGTTTGCCCGGAGCGCATCATCAGGAGCGTCGGACTTGAATTGCGCCCACAAGCCGAGTCCCTGGGCGCGCCCCGCAAGCGCGATGTCAGTGAGGGTTTCAAAGTCAGCCTGACTCTGTCGAAGGACCGCGTTACCACCCGTCAACAGCCGGTGAAGGGCTTGAGCGGCGGGAGCGACGGTGTCGCTGACCATGTGGTCGATCAACCGTTCGAGCGCCGGAACAAAGCGGTCCTTTAATTCCGCGTAGGTGACTCGCCCTCCAAAGAAGTTGTTCACCAGCATTTCGAGCATGATGACCTTGATCTCGGGTTCAAGCTCGACTCGGATCGATTTCCGGCCGCTGGCCTGAAGGCTGGCGCGAAGTGCGGCCAACCGCTCCGCCACCGTCTTGCGGAATGTTTGCTCAAACCCGTGAAATTTTTCCGGCTGAAAGAGGTTTGAGCGACTGAATGGTTCGGCAGCCAGCCGCTTCTGGCGGCGCCACAAGGGGCCATTCGCGTACAAGAGGGAATCCACGCCCGTAGCGCGGGCAATGCCGGCGGTGGGAGCGGTGTCGCGATCAAACTGACCGGGCTTGTCACCGGTGGCCGACAGGATCGCCTGAATGATTCCCGGATCGCGGCTCACCAACACCGGCGGCAAGCCCGCAATGTGGAGGTAGCGGTTGTGCTTCCCCGCTCCCGTTTCCTTCGCGGCATTCCAATAGAACGTCTCAAAAATCTTGAGCGGATGTTTATAGTTCCACAAGTGCGGGAAAGGCAGGCTCGGTCTCCCGAAACCGAAGAGGGATACTCTGGACGGCAGGCAGTCTCCGTCAAAGGGGTTTGCGCCTTTGATCTGTTGGCGGAAATGCGCCAGCCGCAATCGCCAGTTTCTTTCGGCGTTCATTTTTGCCAACGGGGCCACAAAGTGCCGTGATCAACAAGCCGGATCGGTGGACGCGGATATTGAAAAAACAAGGGGTTGCATCGACGGGATTGCTGGTCGCAAGATTTGTTCGTTCGGCATGAAAAAGCTCACCTCCTTCGTCTCCGCTGTTTTTCTAGTCCTGTCGTTGCAACTTGCCGCCGCCGCTGACCGCCCGAACATCCTCTGGGTGACCAGCGAGGACAACGGGCCGCAGCTTGGTTGTTACGGCGATGCCTACGCGACGACGCCAAACCTTGACCAACTGGCCGCGCGCGGGATGCGTTACCTGCGGGCGTGGTCGTCCGCGCCGGTGTGTGCGCCGGCCCGCACGGCGATCATTTCGGGCGTCTATCCGCCATCCACCGGTTCCGAGCACATGCGGAGCGAAGTGCGGTTGCCGGATTTCATGAAGATGTTCCCGCAGTTCCTCCGCGAGGCGGGCTACTATTGCTCAAACAACAGCAAGGAGGATTACAACCTGATCAAGCCGGCGGGCGTCTGGGACGAGTCCTCGACCCGCGCGCATTACCGCAATCGCCAGCCGGGGCAGCCGTTCTTCGCGGTGTTCAACTTCACCATCAGCCACGAGAGCCAGCTCCGGAACGCCATCGACGTAACGAACCGCATCCATGATCCGGCGCAGGTGCGCGTGCCGGCGTATCATCCGGACCTGCCCGAGGTGCGGCAGGATTGGGCGCAGTATTACGACCGGCTCACGATGATGGACGCGCAGGTCGGCCGCGTGTTGCGCGAACTGGAGGCGGACGGTCTCGCCGACGACACGATCGTCTTCTACTACGGCGATCACGGTTCGGGGATGCCGCGCAGCAAACGCTGGCCGGGCAACTCGGGCCTGCACG
>CAYXDZ010000136.1:2524-8243 GCA_964463815.1 uncultured Verrucomicrobiota bacterium
TTGAGCCTGGCCGGCATCGAGCCGCCGCCCTGGTTGCACGGCGGGGCGTTTGCGGGACGCTTTCCGGCGAAGCCGCGCGAGTTCAACTTTGGCTTTCGTGCGCGCATGGATGAGCGGCTCGATCTCGCGCGCTCGGCGACGGACGGGCGGTTCGTTTACATCCGCAACTATATGCCGCACAAACCGTGGGGGCAGCACCTCGACTACATGTTCCAGACGCCGACGACGCGGGTGTGGAAGGAGCAGTTTGACGCCGGCCAGCTCAACGAGGCGCAAAGCCATTTTTGGAAACCCAAGCCGGCCGAGGAGCTTTACGACCTTGCGAAGGATCCCGACGAAGTGAACAACCTCGCCGCATCCCCGGAGCATCGACGGATTCTTCGCCGGCTGCGGAAGGAGCAACAGGAACTCGCGCGCGAGATTCGCGATATCGGCTTCCTGCCGGAGAACGAGATTCACGGCCGCGATTCCGGCGCGCCGCCGTTCACGATGGGGCATGATCGCAACCTGTATCCGATGAAGGAGGTCATGGACGCGGCCGAGCTGGCGTCGGGCCTCGATCCGCGCGCGGTGTCAAAACTGAAGCGCCTGCTGAAGCACAAGGACAGCGCGGTGCGTTACTGGGCGGCGCTGGGTTTCGTGATGCGCGGCGAAGCGGCCGTGGCCGGTGCGCGCGAGGAACTCGCCGCGTTGTTGAACGATCCCGCGCCTGCGCCTCGCATCGCCGCCGCCGAGGCCTTGGGGCGGTTTGGCAATGATCAGGAAGCCGCCGCCGCGTTGACGGTCTTGATGCAGCTTGCGCCGATGGACACGAATGGACTCTACGTTTCGATCCTCGCGCTGAACGCCATCGACGCACTGGGCACGCGTGCGAAACCGGTGGCGGCGGAAGTCGCGGCATTGCCTGTCACACGTCCCGGCCTGCCCGGCAAGCTGAACGGCTATGTGCCGCGTTTGATCGAATCGATCACCAACCGCCTGTCTGCCGCCGTCGCTGCGCCATGAAATGGGTTCCTTCAATCGTTTTCGGTCTTCGACTTATCGCCGGCCCGATCCTGCCAGCCGGTTTGCAAACGGGTGATTGAACATGGCTTCGTCGGCGGGTAATGCTTCGTCATGCAACTTCGCTTCCTCATCGCCGGAATCGCCTTCGTGTCCGTTGTGAGTGCCGCTACCTCGTCGGCCCAGAACTTCGCTGGCGACATGGCGCTCTCAAAAATTCTGCCCGATCCCGATCCGGGTTGGGAACTGGTGGCAGAAGGCCTGCGCTTCACCGATGCCGCTTGTGCCGATGACGAGGGCAACTTTTACTTTTGCGATTTGGGTGCCGGCTCGGGCATTTTAAAAATCACCCCCGGTGGCAAACTGTCTACAGTGACCAAGGTGGTTCCCAGGATCAGCGGCTTGAAGCCCGCGCCGGATGGCCGGTTCATCGCGGCGGATCAAGGCGAGCCGAAGCGCGTTGTGGCCATTGATCCCAAGACCGAAGCGGTCGAGGTGCTCATGGAGAACGTCCCGCCCAATGATCTCGTGGTCAGCCGCCAGGGCCATGTCTATGTCACCGTCACCGGAGCGGGTGAAGTGCATTTGATTCCGAAAGGCGGCCAGCCACAGGTGGCCGCCAAAGGAATCAAAGCGCCGAACGGCATCGCGTTGTCACCGGATGAAGGGACTTTGATTGTCTCCGAGTATCAGGGCACGAACGTGTGGGCTTTTCGCGTGAAGGCCGACGGTTCGCTCGACGCCGGCGACCGTTACATGACGCTGCGCGGCGTGACGGGTAGGCCGGATGCGGGCGGCGATGGTTCAACCGTGGATGCCGAGGGCCGCTACTACGTCACCTCGCACGCGGGCATCCAGATGTTCGACGCGACCGGCCGGATCAGCGGCGTGCTGGCGCGGCCGCAGGCGAAGGGCACGGTGAGCATCGCGTTTGCGGGCGAGGGGAGTCGCTATCTCTACGCGTGCAGTTCGGACCGGATTTACCGGCGGCTGACGTTGACGAGCGGCGTCAGTAGCTCGAAGTAGCCGGACGTGCGGGAATCGGAAAGGGCGGGACTTTTGTCGCCCGAGGCGAAGCCGGATTGAAAAGTTGGGCGGCAAGAGTCCCGCCCTTCCGTTCACGGCTTCCCAAAGCCCCTGGCGGCCAGTAAAAGTTTGCCACTTTGGCGGGCGTTGCCGCATGCTCCGCCGCGTTTGAGCCCGCACTTTTCACCATGAGAACACTTCTGATCGGCATCGACAGTGGCACCCAATCCACGAAGGCCCTGGTCGTGGACGCGAACACCGGCAAGGTTGCCGGTTCCGGTTCGCAGGCCTATGACCTGATTCCCGACCTGCCACCCGGCGCGAAGGAGCAACATCCCCAGACGTGGATCGATGCCGCCGCCGCCGCCATCCGCCAGGCGTTGCGCCAGGCCAAGGCCAAGTCCTCGGAGGTCGTCGCCATCGGCGTGAGCGGCCAGCAGCACGGCTTCGTGCCGCTCGACCGCGAGGGCCAGGTGATCCGCCCCGCCAAGCTCTGGTGCGACACCTCGACCGCCGACGAGTGCGAGGAGATCATGAAGAAGGTCGGCGGCACCAAGGCGACGATCAAGTCGCTGGGCAACCTTGTGCTCGCCGGGTTCACCGCCTCGAAGATCCTTTGGCTGAAGAAGCATGAACCCCGCAATTACGCCCGGCTTGCGACCGTGCTCCTGCCGCACGATTACTTGAACTTCTGGCTCACCGGCGAGCGCGTGATGGAATACGGCGACGCCTCGGGCACCGCGCTGTTCAACGTGAAGTCCCGGCGCTGGAGCGACGCGGTGATCAAGGCCATCGATCCCGAGTTGAAGGACAAACTGCCGAAGGTCATCAAGAGCGATCAACCGGCGGGCAATCTGCATCCCGACACCGCGCGGTATCTCGGCCTGAGCAGCGATGTCGTGGTCAGCGCGGGTGGCGGCGACAACATGATGGGCGCGATTGGCACAGGCAACACGCGGCCCGGCGTGATCACCGCGAGCTTCGGCACGAGCGGCACCATCTACGCCTGCGCCGACGAGCCGGTCATCGATCCCGAGGGCGAGATCGCGGCCTTTTGCGATTCCACCAACCGCTGGCTGCCGTTGCTCTGCACGATGAACGTCACCGTGGCGACGGAACTGATCCGCAATGATTTCAAGTGGACCCACGAACGCTTCGCCGCCGAGGCCGAGAAGGCGCCGGCCGGCTGCGATGGTCTGCTGTTGCTTCCTTACCTCGAAGGCGAGCGCACGCCGAACGTCCCCGACGGCACCGGCGTGTGGCTGGGCGCGAATCAGCGGACCTTTACCGCGCAGCACTTCGCCCGCGCGGCGATGGAGGGCGTCACGCTTGGCATGAACTACGGGTTGCGCCGGCTCGCTGAACTGGGCGTCCGGCCCCGGCAGATTCGCGCGACCGGCGGCGGCGCGCGGTCGAAGGTCTGGCGGCAGATCATGGCGGACATCTTCAACGCCCAGGTCGTGACACTGACCGTCGGCGAAGGCGCGGCCTACGGCGCGGCCTTGCAGGCGCTCTGGTGCTGGCGATTGCAGAAGGGTGAACGCGTCGGCATCGACGAGCTCACCGACCAGTTCGTGACGCTCAACGACGCCGAAACGGCCGAGCCGGTACGGGCAAACGTCGCGATTTACGAGGAGCTGCAGGCGCTGCAGGACGAAAGCTCGCTCGCGCTCCGGAAGGTGTTCTCGATGCATCGGAAGTTTGTGAACCGGGGGTGATGAGATTTCAAATGAACGCTGATCGATTAACCGCCGACCAAAGAGTGGATGAGTGAACAGTGGATTTTTTCCCCTGCCAGATGGGTGAGCATTGTGCGTCCATCTTCTACGACCACGGACTACGCGACCATATCGACACACTCACCCCGCCCAAGCTGCTCAAGGTAAGGATCGCTTTCAAAGACCCACGGCCTGATGGGATGCCTGGAAGTGATGAGTTCCAGCACTTGATGGCGCTGGAAAATGGCTTGCAGGATTTGGTCAGCCGACAAGAGAGCGTTTACGTTGGGCGCGTTACAGTCGATGGGCATCGACATTTTTACATTTATACCGCCGGTTCAGTGGAGACTTGGGCAACTCATATCGGGGATCTTGGAAAGTCACACGGCTACTCAATCGCTTTCGACCTAAGCTTGGACGAGCGGCGCAAAGGGTACCGCGAGGAACTGTTCCCGACGGATGACGATTAGCAGGTCATCCAAGACTTGAGGGTTCTTGAGGCGTTGAAAATGGAAGGCGATGACGGAACTTCCTCTCGGCAGATTGATCACTGGGCGTACTTTACTTCACTCGAATGCGCGCAGCAGTTTTCTCTATGGATAGTGGCAAATGCATATTCTGCGGAGCCTTGCCAGAAAAGCGATGATGGCAAAGTTTGCGTGCGTTTCAGACACGAAGGGACACTTCGCTTGTCGGACATCACCAGCCACACAGTCGCTTTACGGCGAAAAGCAAACGAATTTGGTGGCGAATATGATGGGTGGGAAACGCCAGTCTGTAACGCGTAAGCTTGAGCCTAACGTGAAAAAACGTTGTTAATTGCGAGCCGCTCTCTCGGAACTTTGGATCTTGGAACTTGAAACCTTACCCACCCTTTGCGTGTAGAAAGACAAAACCAATCATGAAGACCACCCTGATCCTGCTGGGCGCGGCGGTACTGCTGGCCACCGGCTGCATTCACCACAAGGAAACCGTTTATACCGATGTCGCCCGCACCAAGGTCGAGTTCGAGAACGACGCCGCCGGCCGCATGTTTTATGAGGCGCTGTCGAAGACGCCGAAGCATCGCGGCCAGCGCGAGAGCAAGACCGACGTGAGCATCCCGATTGTGTTCAGCCACTCCAGCGAGACCGTGCGCGGCGAGAACCACGCCTTCAATGAGGCCGTGCGTGAGTGCGATACGAACGGGGACCAACTGATCACCGAGACCGAGGCGCGCATCTTCGCCGAGCGGCGGTGAGCTCACATTGGTAGGGCGAGGCTCCCGCCGAGCCCTGATCAAAACAAAGGTTCGGCTCGGCAGGAGCTTCGCCCTACCGTTGAGGTTATCTGCCGAGCCGAATTTTCCTTTCCAAGGCGGCCGGGTTCGGCAACCTCCCGCCGTATGCGTCGCGTCCTTTCGCTCCTGTTGCTTGCGGGGTTGTTGTTTGCCTCCGCTCCGCAAACCCACGCCGCCGCCCGTCCCACCAAGACCGCCGAACCGACCCTCGGTCTGGAGATCGCCAAGACGATCACGATGATCACCGGCGTGGCGATTTCGCCGCTGCTCGGCGTCGGTGCGTACGGGGCCTGGACCTGGTTTGACACGCCCCCGGAGGCCAAGGCCGATCTGCCGTGGTACGCGCGGCCGTGGTTCTGGATGTCCGCCTTGCTGGTCATCTCGCTGGTCTTCATCAAGGACGTCGCCGGTTCCGCCATTCCCGACGCGCTGAAACAGCCTTTCGACGTGCTGGAGGCGGTCGAGAGCAAGGTCAGCGGACTCGTGGCGGCGGGTGCGTTCATTCCCATCGCGGCGAACTTCCTGCCGTCGCTGGGCGGAGGCGAGGCGCATCAATTCGTGGCTCCCGGTTTCATGTTTGCCGCCATCGATGTGAACGCGATCTTGAATGTGTTGCTGAAGCCCTTTGCGATCATCGCCTTTCTGCTGATCTGGCTGGCCGCGCACGCGATCAACATCCTGATCCTCATCAGCC
>CAYXDZ010000137.1:0-681 GCA_964463815.1 uncultured Verrucomicrobiota bacterium
TGAGGATGACCAGGAGGAGCACCGCCAGCCCGATGCGCCACGCGGCGTTGAACGGGTCGCGGCGCAGACTGAGATGGCCGGCCACCAAGCCGAACACGATGGTGATGAACAGGTCCAGCGGCAGGCCGGCCTTCTGGATGAAGCTGCGATGCGTCAGGGTGAGGGTCGCATGGGCCTGCAACTCCGGCATGTGGAGTTCACCGATGGGTGTGGCCTGGTAGTGCCACGCGAGGGAGTCCAGAAAGACGATCTTGTCCTTGAAGAAGGCCGGATCACGCAGCCACGCCGCGCGGTTCGTGGGATAACCGCTCGCCAGCGGTTGGGGCGGCGTCACGTAGATCGCCGCCTGGTCGCCTTGCAGGAGACTGCTGTACGTGGTGCGGGGAAACTCCTGGTCGCGCGCGGTGCTTTGAAAGCTGATGATCACCGGGTCGCGGGCACCGGGGATCGTGAACTGGACCGCCTCGTTGGCGGGCGCGGCGGGCAGCGGCCAGGCGGCGGGTTGCAACTGGGCCGCGATCAAATAGGGCAGGGGCGCGCGTTCCACCCAGATGGTGGGAATGGTCTTGATCCGGGGGATGCTGCTCCCCCGGACGCGGTAGCTGGCGAGACTGGCATCCCCCACGGCTTGTGCGGCGGTGAACAGTGCTTGGGCGTCGGTCCCCGCGAGTCCGCCGTGCG
>CAYXDZ010000137.1:691-8234 GCA_964463815.1 uncultured Verrucomicrobiota bacterium
AGCCGCTTGCCGTGCTTCTTGCACCAACTGATGGTCGAGCGGAATTCTGCAATGCAGGCCTTGCCATCGCGGATGATGACGACGGGCCAGTCACCGACCAGAGCGTTGTCGATGCCGAACAGGTCGCGGCCCCACCACTCGGCATCGCCGAAGGCGTGGGCTGCGCGCCCGCTGGCCTTCATGGCGGCGAGCAGTTCCGGCAAATTTGCCCGGGCGCGCGCATAATCGGCCGCGTCCGGCGCGGGGGCCTCGAAACCGCCCGAGGCGGGGCTCAGGTGCCGCTGTTGCAGCCAGCCTGGATCGAGCAGCGGCATGGGCAGTACGATGGCCGCGACGCCCAGTTGATCGAGCCGGCGGATGGCCGCGGCTTGCAGGGCGGTTTCGGATTTGCCGGTCAGCATGGCGCTGCGCGTCGAGGCGTCGAATTGCACGAGCACCATTCTTTCCGTGTTGTCGTCGGCGAGCACTTCCTTGCCGAGGTGCTGGAAGGTTTCGCTGGAGTTCCGAAGCTGGATGAACGGCACCAACGTCTGCACCTGCATGGGCAGGAACACGCCGGTCACGGACATCAGGATGGCCATCACGCCGCCGAGCACGCCCAGCGCCGCGCCTCGCGAGTCAAAAAAACGCACCGCGCGATCATGTTCCCAGCGGAAGATCAAACGGCGCTCCAGCCAGGCAACCCAGCGCTTCAGGATGCCATGCGGATTCAGTTCCGGCGTGCGGGCCAGCAGGCAGAGCACGAGCGTGGCGATGGGCACCGAAGCCTTGAGAAACAGCCGGAAACCCTCCAGATGCAGACCGGGTAGAAACGCCAGAAACAACACACCCAACCCCCACGCATGGGTGCCGCGCCGGGCGGCTGCGCCCAGATCGGCCAACCCCGCGCCCGCCATGATGCCGATCGTGGCGCCGATCAGTTGCAAGATGAACACGATGACAAAGGCGATGGTGAAGGCCAGCGCAATGCTCGCCGCAGTCAGCAGTTCCAGGGAGTCCCACGCGCCCGACTGCTGCATGGTTGCATACAACACCAGCGTGTTCAGCAGGCTCAGGCTGGCGGCCCAGTTGCGGGCCTGGGGAACAGCCTCCCAGAGCGCCTGGCGGTGATAAAAGCCCCAAACCACCGGCACGATGCAGAGCAGCAGGGCCAGCATGTACCACCCGGCCAGGAAAAAGCGTACTTGAAAGAAGGCGGGGACCAGCACGGCCAGTGGACCGCCCAACACCACCAGCCACCAGCTCAACCGTTCGGCGGCGTGTGGGCTTTGGCGCAGGCTCCAGAATCTGGCCAGTAATGAAGACATTGGCGTGCTGGCGGAAGTAATGGCAGTACACGTTCCAAATGCAAGAGTGCGCTGGGTTCCGGCGCGAACGGTCACGATGGAGCGGCGGGCGGCGAATCGCTGAACCGCGATTCGCACTGTGGAACACGGCGGAGCACCGGCCGCAGCGCCGAAAGCGCTCAGAGTGGTTCATCATTGTGGAGCGGCTGCGGCTGGTCGAAACGACACCGCCGCGCTCCGGGCCAAGATGAAAAGTGCTGATCACCGAAATTGGGGGGATGACTTGTTCGGGTGGTGTCAGTTATTGTCCACCCATGCCCCTTGGGAACCTCACGCTCATGCGCGGTTTGATCTGGCCGGTCAAACGGCTGCTGTTTCCCATACCGGGGTTTCTGTCGGCCTGCTGGTGGACCTGCTTGTTCGTGGGCGCAGTTGGGGCAACAGAACCCAGCCTGCCGCCTCCGGCGAAATTCACCGTGGACTTCACGCGGGACATCCGGCCGCTGCTGGAGGCGAATTGTTATTCCTGTCACGGAACCGAAAAGCAAAAGAGCGGTTACCGGCTTGATGTCCGATCGCTGGCATTCGCCGGGGGGGACACTTACACCGCGCCGATTGTCCCCGGCGACAGTGCTGGCAGCCCGCTGATCCATCTGGTGGCGGGTTTGGAACCGGAGTCCGTGATGCCTTTGGAAGGGGAACCGCTGACGCCGGAGCAGATTGGTTTGTTTCGTGCATGGATTGATCAAGGAGCAGTTTGGCCGGAAGACGGCCGCGCGGTGAAGGACCCGCTCAAAACCCACTGGGCGTTTCAGCCGGTGCGACGGCCTCCGGTGCCGGTCGCGACTGAAACTCCGACGGAAGCCGTGCATCCGATCGATGCGTTCATCGCGACCCGGCTCGCCGCGAGCCAGCTCACTCCGTCGCCCGAAGCGAATCGGGTCACGCTCATCCGCCGGCTTTATTTCGTAATGCTGGGTCTGCCGCCCACGCCGGAGGAAGTGGCGGCCTTTGTCGCCGCGCCCGAGCCGGACGCCTTCGCGCGGTTGGTGGACCGGGTGTTGGACGATCCACGCTACGGCGAGCGCTGGGCGCGACACTGGCTGGATGTCATCCGGTTTGCCGAGAGCAACGGTTTCGAGACGAACCGCGAGCGGACGAGCGCCTGGCGTTTTCGCGACTACGTGATCGACGCCCTCAACCGCGACCTGCCGTATGACCGCTTCATCCGTGAACAAATCGCCGGCGATGCATTGGGTGTGGACGTGGCCACCGGTTTTCTCGTGGCCGGCCCGGTGGACATCGTGGGCAGCCCCGATCCAGTTTTGACCGCCCAACAGCGGGCGGATGAAATCGACGACATGATTGGGACCACGAGCACGGCTTTCCTGGGGTTGACGTTGAGCTGCGCCCGTTGTCACTCGCACAAGTTCGATCCCATTTCGCATCGCGAATACCACGCGATGGCGGCATTGCTCAGCGGGGTGCGTCATGGTGAACGCGCCCTGCCGTTGCCGGCGGAGCAGCAGGACAAGTTGGCGGCGCTCGATGAATCAATTCAAGAGTTGGAGCGCAAGCTGACCCGGTTCATCGCCCAACCGGAGAAAACAACCTTCGTCGACGGCCGGTCGCTGCGTCCGCCGGTCAACGCGCGGCAAAACGAAGAGATGATCCCACCGGTCGAGGCGAAGTTCATCCGCTTCACCATTCTCGCGGCCAGTTCCGGCGAGCCGGGCATCGACGAATTGGAAGTGTGGGCCGGCGACCGCAACGTCGCGCTGGCGTCGCACGGCACGAAAGCCGCGGCATCGAGCACGCTGCCGGGCCACGAGATTCACCAGTTGAAGCACCTCAACGATGGGCATTACGGGAACCGGCGTTCGTGGATTTCCAATGAACCGGGACGCGGTTGGGTGCAACTGGAGCTGCCGCAAGCAGAACGCATCGAGCGCATCGTCTGGGGGCGTGACCGCGAAGGAAACTTCGGTGACCGCGTGGCAACGCAGTATCGCATCGAGGCGGGCTTGACGACGAATGCCTGGCGGCTCGTGGCCAGTTCCGAAGACCGCGAACCGTTCCCCGGGCCGCAACCCAAGTCGGCCGGGCCGGAATATCGCTTTGAAGATTCACCGGCCGACGAAGCGGAACAGGGCCGGCGCTGGCTGGCCGAGCTGGAGGCGGCGCGGGAGCAACGCAAAGAACTCGCCAAGCCGCCGATGATTTACGCGGGCATGTTCCGCGAACCGAAGCCGACGCATCGCTTCCACCGCGGCGACGCCATGCAACCGCGCGAACTCGTGGCCCCCGGCACCCTGGCAGTCTTCAATCCGTTGACGCTGGCAACCAATACCCCCGAACAGTCGCGCCGGGTGGAGCTGGCGAACTGGATTGCCAGTCCCGAAAACCCGCTCACCGCGCGCGTCATGGTCAACCGCATCTGGCAGCATCACTTTGGGGTTGGCCTCGTGGACACGCCCAACGATTTCGGGCTGAACGGCTCGCGCCCGACGCATCCCGAACTGCTCAACTGGCTGGCCGGCGAGTTCGTCGCGGAGGGTTGGAGCATCAAGCACCTTCAAAAGCTGATTCTGACCAGCGCCACCTGGCGGCAGTCCAGTGCGCCCCGGGCCGGGGCATTGGAAGTGGATGCCGACAACCGGCTGCTCTGGCGGTTCGCCCCGCGCCGGCTCGAAGCCGAGGGCATCCGTGACAGCCTGCTCGCCGTCAGTGGCCAGCTTGATGCCACGTCTGGCGGGCCGGGCTTTTTCCTGCACCGGGTCGAGCGCGAGAATGTGTATCACTATCACCCGAAGGAAGCGTTTGGTCCGGCCGAGTCGCGGCGCATGGTGTATGCCTTCAAGGTGCGGATGGAACAGGACGGCATCTTCGGCGCGTTTGATTGTCCGGATGGCAGCCTGGTGACCCCCCGGCGCAGCATTTCGACCACGCCGTTGCAGGCACTCAATCTCTTCAACAGCCGCTTTGTCATCGACCAGGCCGAACATTTTGCCGCGCGTTTGCGGAACGAAGCCGGTGATGAGGTGGCGGCCCAGGTGCGACGGGCCTGGCAACTGGCCTTCAACCGCGATCCCGATCCGGGGGAAGCGCGGGAGGCCCGAGCCTTTGTGCGCACGGAGGGCTTGCCGGCACTGTGTCGTGCGCTGCTCAACGTCAACGAATTTTTGTTCATCCCATGAGTGAGAAGCCGGAAGTCAGAAGCCAGCAGCCGGGAGCGGAGCCCTCTCCCGGCTCCTCGCCGCATCCGCTGCTGAATCGAAGACGCTTTCTCGGCGAGGCCGCGCATGGCTTGGGGGCCATTGCGCTCACGCACCTGCTCGCCCGGCAGGGCTTGCTGGGCGCGAACGTCGCCGGCAAACCACCGGTGCGACCGGTCTTTCATCCCGGACATCCGTACGCGCCCCGCGCGCCGCACTTCACGCCGCGCGCGAAGAACGTGCTCGTCATTTTTTGCAGCGGCGCATGCAGCCACCTGGACACCTTTGACTACAAGCCCGAATTGATCCGCCGCCACGGCCAGCCGCTGCCGGGCAACGAGAATTTGATCACGTTTCAGGGCGAGCAGGGCGCGTTGACCCGGAGCCCCTGGGATTTCCGCCCGCGCGGCCAGTCGGGCAAAATGACTTCGGACCTCCTCCCGCATCTGGGCGCGCTGGTGGACGACCTGTGTTTCATCCACTCGATGCGCGGCAAGACCAACACCCACGGGCCGGGCGAGAATTTCATGTCCACCGGCTTCACGCTGGACGGCTTTCCGAGTCTCGGCGCGTGGCTGACGTACGCGCTCGGCAGCGAGGATCAGAGCCTGCCCGCCTACGTCGCGATACCCGATCCGCGGGGCAAGCCGCAGAACAGCGTGAACAACTGGGCGCCCGGATTTCTGCCCGCCGCGTTTCAAGGCACCGAGTTCAATGCCACCAATCCGCTGCGCAACCTCGCCGCGCCGGCCGGCATTGATAGCCGGACCGACACGGCGACGCGGGAATTCCTGCAACGCTTGAACGCGCGCCACGAGGCGCGGTTTCCCGGCGACACCGAACTCGCCGCGCGCATCGCGAGTTATGAGTTGGCCGCCCGGATGCAGCTCAGCGTGCCGGCCGTGGCCGATCTCTCGACCGAGCCGGCGCACATTTTGAAACTGTACGGTGCCGATGAAAGCGGCTCCAAAGTGAAGGACCTGCGCGCGGCCTACGCGCGAAACTGCATCCTGGCCCGGCGGCTCATCGAGCAGGGCGTGCGGTTTGTGCAGCTCTTCAACGGCGCTTATCAAACGGGGGGCGAAGGCGTGAGCAACTGGGACGGGCACAAGGAGCTGTTCAACCAATACAGCCTGCATGGTCCGGTGCTGGATCAGCCCACCGCCGGACTGTTGATCGACTTGAAACAGCGCGGCTTGTTGAAGGACACGCTTGTCGTGTGGTGTACCGAGTTCGGTCGCATGCCGACCTTCCAGAAGGGCGCGCAAGGGCGCGATCACAATCCCGAGGGCTTCACCTGCTGGCTGGCCGGCGCGGGCGTGAAGGCGGGCTTCAGTTACGGGGCCACGGACGAGTTCGGCCACCGCGCGGTGGACGGCATCACCACCGTGCATGATCTGCACGCCACGATTCTCCATTTGCTGGGGCTCGATCATGAACGGCTGACCTACTACCACAACGGCCTGGAGCGGCGCTTGACCGATGTGGAGGGTAACATCGTGCGAGACGTGTTGGCTTGAGGGTCGCAAGGTGAGCATCCGCGGCCGCCGCATTGACGTTCCCCCGGACTTCTGCCTACTCTCCGCGCATGGCGCAATCCATAGCAGACATCTCCCCCCGCGATTTTCGACGTGCCGCAGCGTTGAAGGAAAAGATCGAGGCTCTCCAAAGTGAACTGGCGCGCTTGCTGGGCGCCGGTTCGAGCAGTCCGGTTGCCGCCACCGATGGTCGCCGCAAGAAGAAGCGCACCATGAGCCCCGAGGCCCGCGCCAAGATTGGCGAAGCTCAGCGCAAGCGTTGGGCAAAGCAAAAGCGAGCCGCCGCCAAGGCCGCCTAGCTCCCGGCCCCGCCGTTCACGCGCTCGATCCGCACACGCGCGTTGTAATCAGGCACTCCGCCCAGCGAATCCAGCCGCCCGCCGGGGAGCAACACGTTGCCCTCCGGCCAGTGGACTTGCAGGTTGCCGCGCGCGATGGGGGCGAGGAACACCCGGCCGGGCAGGGCGCCAAAACTGTTTACCAGACGGATCGCCTCACCGTTTCGCAAGCGCTGCTCCGCTGCGTCCTCCGGACTGATAAACACCGCGTCCCGCCCGGCACCGGTCAGCGGATCAATCTCCGCGTAGATCAGCGTGTTGAACTGTTTCCCGCGCCGGGTGCTGACGATGAATTCACCTTCGCCGGGCTTTTCCGTGGGCATTGCCACCACGCGAAAGTGCGCCTTGCCGTCGGGCGTCTGAAACTTCCCGTCGGTGCAGAGGTGGCGTCCGCCGTATTGAAATTGATCGCCGGATTTCTTCAGCCGTTGGATGCCCTCATAGAACGGCACGACCTGCGCGATCTCTTCGCGAATGGCCTGGCCGGTTTCGCATTTCAAGAGTGCTGCGTCTTGTGGTCGCGCCAGGGCGGCCAGGTCGCGGAGGATTCTCCACTCGGCGCGGGCGGAGCCGATCTCGGCCTCGGAGCGGGGTAGCTCCGGTGAGAACAGCACCCGGCGCTCGGTCGTCGTCTCCGTGCCGCCATCATCCTGTTCGTAGCGCGTTTTGGCCGGCAGCAGGATGACTTCTTCGCGGGCGTCGATAAACATCTGATCGGTGAGGATGATGTCCTGATGCACGCGCAACGGCACATTGGCCATCGCCTTGGCGACGGCGTCGGGATCGGGCAGGGCGCGGAGGAAGTTGCCGCCGACACAGTAGAGCAGGTCCAGTTCACCGCGCGCGGAAGCTTCCACCATCTCGGTGGCGGGCATGCCCGGTTCCGCCGGGACCGCAAAACCGTACTGCGCACTCAGCGCGGCGGCGTTCTCAGCGGTGACCGGTTTGCCGCCAGGAAACGCGGTCGCGTAGGCCCCCATCTCCGCGCCGCCTTGCACGCCGCTGTGCCCGCGAATCGGCACCAGTCCGCAGTGATCGCGCCCCACGTAGCCGCGGAGCAGGCCGAGATTGAGGATCATCGACACGCCATCGCCGCCGTGCGTGTGCTGCGTGATGCCCATGCTCCAGACCAGCACGGCCGTCTTGGCGTCGCGAATCAAGGCGGC
>CAYXDZ010000138.1:0-8202 GCA_964463815.1 uncultured Verrucomicrobiota bacterium
TGGGTGCTGCGCTCGCGTCAGCCGGTGGATGACCGGCTGTCAGCCGAGCTGCGGCAACAACTGGCGACCCGTGAGGCGGAGCTCGGTGAGGCGCGTGGGCAGCTCAGCGCAACCCACGCCAGCGCCGCCGCCGCCGAGGCTCGACACGCCGCCGCGGAGAAACTGATCGCCGAGCAAAAGGCGCTTTACGAAAAGGCGCTGGCCGATGCCCGTCTGGCGCAGGACCGCGCGATTGCCGATCTCAAGGACTCGTTCAAGGCGCTCAGCGCCGACGCGCTCAAGCAGACGCATCCCGAATTCGTCCGGCTGGCAAACGAGACGTTCCAAAAGTTTCAGGAAACGGCCCGGGGCGATCTCAACCAGCGCCAGGAGGCGATCAAGGGTCTCGTGGAGCCTTTGAAGCAGCAGCTTGAAAGCTATCAGCGCCGGTTGCAGCAGAGCGATTCCAGCCAGGCGGAGTCGCTCGGCAACTTGCGCAAGCACCTCGAACAACTCGCGACCCAAAGCCAGTCGCTCGCACAGGAGACGCAGCAGTTCCGAATGGTGTTGAAGTCCAATCAAGCGCGCGGGCGCTGGGGTGAGGAAACGTTGCGCCGGGTGATCGAGGCCGCCGGCATGAGCACTCACTGCGACTTCACCGAGCAGGCGCACGCTGGCGACAGCAAACCGGATCTTGTCGTGCGGCTGCCCGGCGACCGGATCATCATCGTGGATTCCAAGGTGCCCGACCTGGATTTTCTCAGCGCGATGGATGTTGCCGACGAGACGAAGCGCCGCGATTCACTGGCGGCCCACGCGGCCAAGCTGAAACAGACCATCAAGCAACTCGCCGACCGCGACTATCCCACGCAGTTTCCGAACTCGCTCGATTACGTGGTGCTGTTCCTGCCGGCCGAATCGCTCTTCAGCGCCGCGCTCGAAGGCGATCAGGAACTGATCGTGTGGGCCGCGCAGAAGAAGATCCTGCTGGCGACACCGGCCTCGTTGATCGCGCTGCTGCGCTCGGTGAGCGTGAGCTGGCAGCAGCACGCGCAGACGGAGAACGCACAGCGAATTTTGGAGGAAGCGCGGACGCTTTACGCCCGGGTGGCGAAGTTCATGGAACACTTCGAGAAGATCCGCGACGGCCTCGACAAGGCGATGACGTCCTACAACAACGCGGTGGGCAGCTACGAACGCCAGGTCCGCCCAAGCGGTGAACGGCTGCAAAAGCTCGGCGTCGAGGACTCGTCGAAAGAGATTCCGATCATCGAGCAGTTGGATCAGCCGTTGCGGCTCCCGCCGACGCCTTGATGCGCCGGGCCGGCAAGACCCTCACTCCGGCGGCAGCCAGCGCCGGCCCAGCACCTTTTCCCAGTTCGTCTGGGAGATCACCACGGCACCCACGATCAGGATCAACGCCAGCCAGACGTTCGCGGTGATCGCGTCGCCGAAGAACAGCCACGCCCAAAATACAGTCCATATGGGGATCAGGTTGTTGAAAAGATACACCTTGCTGGTGGGCCAGAGTTTGAGGGCGTGCGCCCACAGGCCGAAAGAAACGATGCCCGGCAACAGCACGCTGTAGGCAAAGATCGCGGCGGCGTCCCAGCGCCAGACCACGGTGGCGGCGGATAATTCCCAAAAACTGAACGGTGCCAGCAACAGACCCGCCCGCCACATCGAGCGGGCCGTCAACTCGGCACCGGTCATGGTGCCGCTGAGTCCGCGCGCGAGATGACCATAGAGCGCCCACAGGACACTGGAAAGCAGCGCGGCGCATTCCCCCAACCAGCGATCCCCGGAGATTGACAGCGCGGGCCAGAAAAGCGTCGCGGCCCCGGCGACCGCCAGCAGGGCCGCGAGCCAGCGGAGGCCGCGGCCGGTTTCAGAACGGCCTTCCAACAACAACGCCCACACGGGCGAGGCACCGAGATAAAGGGCCACGTTTGCCGGCGAGGTGTATTTGATCGCGATCATGAAGCTGACGACGTAGACCGCGAGGCTGAGTCCGGTGCGCGTCCACAAATGGCGGTTGGCCGCCGGGGTGAGCGCGGCCGTCGGCGTGCCAAGCCAGCGAGTCCACCTGAGGAGCGCCAGCATCAGCACGCCGCACAAGATGAACCGGCCGGAGCTGATGGCGACGGGCGGCCAGAACTGGACGAGGTGCTTCATGCCCGCGTTGTTCGCGCCCCAGAGCATGGTGGCGAACACGAGCGAACCGGCGATGGCACTGGAGTTCCGGGCCGAGAACACGGGCGGAGTCAGGCAGGCGCGGCAACGGGGCGCAACGGGAAATTCCGGGAGCGGAAGCTATGAAGTTCTTGCGCTTCCCCGCCTGCTGGATAAATTCACTCCGAGTTTCCCAAGGAAAGGATCACGCCATGAAAACTATCGTCAGCCGACTTTTCGTTTTCGGATTGGTCGCCCAAGGCTGCATGCTGCCGGCGGCCGACATCAAGGATTCCCTGATTGCCGCACTAACCATTGGCCAACCGGGCGAGTATGAGATTACCTGGCCCAGACAGGCCGCGTGGGATGGCTCGGTGTATCAGGTGCAAGTCGCAGGCAACCCCGCCGGCCCCTGGCTGCCGGTGATCGGCCCGGTCATCCAATGGGGACCGGGCGATGAAGACTTGAAACGCACTCACCGCACCGGCTCGTCAACGCGCTTTTTTCGCGTGGTCATGGTGGGCCATTCGAGCGTGATGCCCGCCAACCTGACGCCGGCGGAAACCCTGGAGATACACCAGGGGTTTCTTGAAGACCGCAACCTCGCATTCGACGAAGCATTTATCACCTTCCATGAAGCCACAGACCTCGAATGGATTGAGGCAGCCAACGGGCTGCGTTGGGACCGGGTGAAAGTGTTGTCGCCAACCGAAGCCTGGTACCGGGCGGTGGACGGCTTGTCCTCCGGTGATCGCGGCCAGGATCTGGCCGATCAATTGGAAACTTTGAACGCCCGCGAAGACGTGAAAGCCGCCTACGCAATCCTCATGTATCAGAACCTTCGGCAATTCACCGCGCCCCGCTTGGTGGTCCAGTTCAAGCCTGGAGAGCCCTACGGGGATTTGATGCAGGCATTGGGAGACAACATTTCATTTGCGGGAGCAGTTGGTTCAATCCCCAACGCAGTATTTTACGAAGTGACCCGCCCCAAGGAAACCAACTTGTATGAATTGCTCCAAACTTTTCGAGCGCATGGCGCAGTAGAGGCGGCGGATTTTGACGGTCGCCAGCAGGTACAACTGCTCAACCAATTACCGCCCCCTTGAATGCCTTGAGTGCAGACTAACAACTTCGATTAGCATGGTTACGACCATCCGATCACAAACCAAATTTCGCCGTTGACCGGAAGCGGGCGCACCGCACCATCGCGCCCATGCAACACTCGCCCGGCTTTTTGCAACTGGTGGATGGCGCGAAGACGCGCATCCAGGAAATCACGATCGACGAGGCGCGCCAGCGGCTGGCGGCCAATCCTGCCGCCGTGCTGCTCGACGTGCGCGAGGATTCGGAATGGGCGGCCGGTCACGCGCGGGAGGCGCAGCATCTCGGCAAGGGGATTCTCGAACGCGACCTGGAGCAGCGGTTCCCGGACAAGGGCACGGAGCTCATCATGTATTGCGGGGGTGGCTTTCGCTCGGCCTTGACGTGCGACGCCGCGCAGAAGCTCGGCTACACCAACGTCCGCTCGCTGATCGGCGGTTACAAAGGAATGGTCGCCGCCGGCTGGGGGATGGTGAAGTAGGCGCGAACGAAACGGAGCGCACCGGTTTTCAGACCCCACCCACCATGCGCACGCCGGAGCCGGGACTCACCCGGCCGGTTCGGGATGCACCTTCACGCCGGTCTGGCGGAGCTGTTCCACCTGGGCCCGGGCTTTTTTCCCATCCAGCCGGTTGCCCTGAAGGTAGAGCCGGAGAAACGGCGCGAAGCGGCGCTCGCCCTGCGCATCCTCTTCCGCCATGTCCACCAGTGGCTGCAGATCCCGCACCCGGTTTTCCTCCAGCGACAGAAAACGCAGGTTGGTCAACTCCATCAGCGGTTCGAGTTTGCTGATACGATTGTTGGCGGCGGAGAGCAGATCGAGCCGCTTGAGTCCGCCGATGCCGTCCAGGCTGCGAACGCGGTTGCCGTCCAAATGCAGCGAATTCAAGCGCGGCAGCCCGAAGGCGGGTGAAACGTCCGCAAGGTTGTTGTGCGAGACCAGCAACGCGGCGAGGTTGGTCAGGCCGGCAAGGGCTTCGATCTTGCGGAGGCGGTTGAACGAGAGGTCGAGGTACTGCAACGCGGTGTTGGTGACCAACGGTTGGAGGTCCTTGATCTGGTTCCTGGACAGGTCGAGTGATTGCAGGCGCGGCAGTCCGGCAAGCGGGGCCAGATCAACGATTTCGTTTTCCGCGAGGTTGAGCAAAGCCACTTTCCGGCAGTGTTCGAGACCCGCGAGGTTCTTGATGCCCAGGCCCCGCCCTTCGATGATCGCGATGTCCGCGACATCCCCCGCAGTAATGGGCTCGTTGTTGTTGCGTTTCGCAAAAACCTGCCGGCGAACCGCACTTTCGAGCGCCGGGTCCGGAAAGATGGAAACCGATTCGCTGCTCGCGGCGGGCGCGGCCTCGGCGGCGGTCAGGGCGGAAGGCACCGCGCTTAGCAGGCAGGCGAGGGTGGCAACAATTCTCAGCGAGACGGGTGGTTTCACTTTTTCTCCTCCTCCTTTTTCTCCTGTACCACGATCAACGAGGCACCGGTGTTCACATCCACGGCGGGGATGGCTTCCTTCAGTCTGGCCACTCCGGCTTCGGTCACCTGTGTCTGCCAGACATATAGTTTTTCCAAGCGCTTCAAGTCCTTGAGCGCGTCCAGTCCGGCATCCGTGACCGCGGTGCCATAGACATTGAGATAGTTGAGATAGGCCATGTCGGCGAGATGCTTAAGGCCGGCATCGGTGATCTTCGTGTTCTCCAAACGCAAGGTCATGAGGTTTTTCAGGCCGGCGAGTTTCGCGAGTTTCGCGTCATCGATGGCGGTGCTGGCGAGATTCAGATCCACGAGGCCGGTGATCTGGCCCAGCGCGCCGAGCACCTCGTCGTTCAATTCGCCGCTGAAGACGCGCAGGTTGGCGGTGAGCCAGTTGGAGTTCAGGGCGATGGGGCGGACGGCGATGCCGAGGCCGTTCAGTTTTTGCATGGCCTGCTTCTCGGCGTCGGTGGCCTGGTGCTCGGGCGGCCAGGCGATCTCCTTGCGGGGCGCAAGCTCCTTGCCGGCGATGATAAAATCCTCGGGCCATTGGGCGCCTTCATTGATCCAGTCGCGGAGGATGTCCTGCACTTCCTTGGGCAGGGGATCACCTTCCGCCGGCATCAGGTCGTCGTCGCCGGCGGGGAGAATGATGCGTTTGAAGAACTCGCTGTCGTCCGCCTTGCCCGCGATCAGCACGCCCTCGGACTTGAACGCGTCGGCGCGGGAATCCAGCCGGAGCTTGCCCTTGCTCTTTTCCGCACCGTGGCACTCAACGCAATGCTTCTCCAGCACGGGCGCCACCTGGGTGACGAAGTCCACCGCGGCCCGCGCGGACGGCAGGGCTAGGGAGCTGGCGAGACCGACGGCAAGAAATAGGGATGTTGTATTCATGGTCATGCTGCGTGGACGCCTTCCTGGCGGGTGCTATTCGCCCGCCGCAAGGCATCAAATTGTGAGCGAGTTGAAGTTAGTCGGTACGGCGCGGGCTGAAAAGCCAATTTCCGGACAACGTCCGGCGGCGGTATTCGACTGGACGCATGAAGGACACCTGATAAGTTCGCTGGCATGTCGGTTGCCATTACCCCCACACCGCGGAAAGTGAATCTGCGCCGCCCGGACATCATGGAAGTTGTCCAGGCCCAGGTGCTCCAGCATTACCGCAGCGAACTGGTCGAGCACATCCGCGCGCATGGCCGGGTGCTGTCGTCGCCGGACGGCCAGGTCACGGTCAAGCTGGCCAAGGAATTTGGCTTTTGTTACGGCGTCGAGCGCGCCATCGACCTCGCCTACGCCGCGCGCAAGGTGTTTCCGCCGCCACACCGGATTTTTCTGCTGGGCGAAATCATCCACAACCCCGAGGTCAACGAACAGGTCCGCGCGATGGGCATCGTCACCATCAGCAGCCGGCCGTCCGAGGACGAGCTCGCACAGTTGACCGCGGAGGACATCGTGATCATTCCGGCCTTTGGCACCGAAGTGAACACCCGCGAGCAGATCCGGCAGAAGGGCTGCATCGAGGTGGACACGACCTGCGGCGACGTGATGAGTGTCTGGAAACGCGTCCGTCAAAACGCCCGCGAAGGCGTCACGAGCATCATCCACGGCAAGGCCTGGCACGAGGAAACCATGGCCACCAGCTCGCAGGCCACGGCGGTTGGCGGCGGGCACTACCTCGTCGTTTACACGCTGGAGGAGACTGATTACGTCTGCAATTACATCCTCCACGGCGGCGACCGGCAGGAGTTCCTGGAAAAGTTCAAAGGCGCGCATTCCGCCGGTTTTGATCCCGAGCGGCACCTCAAGGCGGTCGGGGTGGCGAACCAGACGACCATGATGCGCGGTGAGACCGAGGAAGTGCAGCGCCGCGTCCGGGCCGCGATGGAAAAGAAACACGGCCGGGAAAAGCTGCCCGAACATTTCCGCTTCTTTGATACGATCTGCGGGGCCACCCAGGACCGGCAGGATGCGTTGCAAAAACTGCTGACGGACCCGATGGATCTGCTGATCGTGGTCGGCGGTTACAATTCCTCCAACACGTCGCACCTGGCCGAGATGGGCGAGGGCAAGCTGCCCACTTTCTTCATTCGCAACGCCAGCCGCATGGAGTCGGCGCATCTGATCCGGCACTACAATCAGCATCTCAAGCAGGAGGTCGAGACGCGCGACTGGCTGCCGACGGACCGCAGGATCGTGGTCGGCGTGACCGCCGGCGCTTCGTGCCCGAACAACCTGATCGAAGACGCCATCCGCCGAATCTTCGAGCTGCGGGGCGTGTCCGTGCAGGAGCTGCTGGCCAACTGATTTGTCTTCGGTGGCCTATGCCCCAGACCCGCCAGGAACTCGAACAACGCGAACGCGAAATCCTCGCGCCGTACGCCCAGTTCAGCGCCGCCTCGCGCGGGCGCAAGTTCAAGGAGGAGCCGCCGCTCTGGCGTACCCAGTACCAGCGGGATCGCGACCGGGTCATTCATTCCAAGGCCTTTCGCCGGCTCGAGTACAAGACGCAGGTCTTTCTGAACGGCAGCGGTGACCACCTCCGCACGCGCCTCACGCACACGATGGAGGTCGCCGCCATCTCGCGGAACATCGCTCGCGCCCTGCGCTTGAACGAGGATCTCGCGGAGACCATCGCGCTCGCGCACGACCTCGGACATTCGCCCTTCGGTCACAAGGGCGAGGCCGTGCTTCACAAATTGATGAAGCGCCACGGCGGCTTCGAGCATAACTCGCAAAGCCTCCGCGTCGTCGAGGAACTCGAGCAGAAGTATCCCAAGTTCGCCGGCTTGAACCTGACGTGGGAAACCCGCGAGGGGCTCGGCAAGCACCAGACCAGTTACGACAAACCCGGCAAGCGGGCCGAGTTCCGCCATCGCTCGCCCTCGCTGGAGGCGCAGGTCGCCAACCTCGCGGATGAGATCACGTATTACAGCCACGATCTCGACGACGGACTCGAATCCGGGCTGCTCGACGAACGCAAGCTGCGCAAGGACGTGAAGCTGTGGGCCGAGGCCGGTCGCTCAGTGAAGCGGGAGCACGGCGAACTGCCCGACGAGACGCGCCGTTACTTCATCATCCGCTGCCTCATCGACGGGCACGTGCAGGATGTGGTTAATTCCACCGAGGCCGCCATCATCGCTTCGGGCGTTGCCTCCGCCGATGAAGTGCGGGCGCAGGCGAAACCGCTCGTGCGTTACAGCGACCGGCGCAAACGCTTGAATCTCGAACTGCGCGATTATCTCTACCGTAATCTCTATTACAACCCGGTGGTGCATGAGCCCAACCTGCGCGCGATCCGGTTGCTCGAGCTGATGTTCAACCACCTGCTGAAACACCCGGACGACATGGGGGAAGGCTCCCGCAAACGCATCCGCAAATGGGGGCTGCATCGTGCCGTGTGCGATTATCTCGCCGGCATGACCGATCGTTACCTGGTGCTGGAACACGACCGACTCTTCGGCGTGGCGATTTAGCCAAATG
>CAYXDZ010000139.1:0-8178 GCA_964463815.1 uncultured Verrucomicrobiota bacterium
GTTCCTGCCCTTCGGGCGTGGCCAGTTCCTCGATCTCGAACATCGCCTCGATCAAATGATCGGGCAGCCCGTCCGGCGCCAGCGCCAGTCCGGCCAGCCGATGGTAATAATCCTCGTCGGCGCATTGGGCGTCGGGCACGGGGATTTTTCGGTCCGCCAGTTCCGGGGCGAAGCGGTCGATGAACCGGGCCAGCAACGGCCGGCCGATCTGTTTCAGGAAGGTGGTTTTGGTGAATCGTTTGAACTTCATGATGATGTCATCTTTCTCCTCTGGGTTTGTTGATTTGGTTTATCCTCGGACTTCGGACTTCGGACTTCGGACTTCGGTCGTCCGTCTTCCGTCTTCCGTCTTCCGTCTTCCGATTCATAACGCCCCACACCCTACCGACAGGGGTCGGTCAACCACGGGAGTACCCCTCGCCAACTTACTCAAAACTTACTCACCGCCTATTCACCAACCCGCTCGCGTGCCGCGCCGTAGCGTCCGTGCGTAGGCGGGCGTGCCGGTGGCTGGAGGGAGGGGGGCGACCGACAGAGACAATGAGTAGCATTGGGCGAAGCCCGACCGAGCGGCGGTAGCGAGGGAGTCAACCCGATGAACGACGCATTCGGCAAGGCATCGCGCAGGTTGCTGGCGAAACCGTAGGACATCTCGCCGGTCTGGGTATGCACCTTGCCGCCGAAGCCATACTGGCTGCGGTGCGCTTCATCGGCAATGACGACGATGTTCTGCCGTGGACTCAGCTCGGGCATGCCGCGGACGGGGGAGGCATTCAACGCCAAGGCGCAGGAAAACCGATGAACGTCTCAGCGTCGTACGCGCTAAATCTTTGTAGCTCACGCAGCCCATTTGATTCCAAGCTCCGTCAGGAGCGGCATATGCCCGATGTCGCTCCTGACGGAGCTGGGGAGTTTTTGGGGCCGGACGTTCTACAAAGATGGCGCGCCGCTGGCCTGCGCTCGACCACGCCAGATTTTGAACGGTCGACAAACTATCTCCACCCCAGACAAATGATTTGCGGCAACCATGTGTCCCCAGCATACTTCAAAATTCATCGCGGACCTGAAATTGCCTGACGTCATACTATGAGAAATTTCGCGAAAACCCTCCTGTTCACGCTGGGTATTGCTTCAGTCTGCGTAATTTACATCAGCCGCGCGCAAACGCCGCCCAAGCTGTTCATCGAAGTCAGCCCGGATCATCAGGTACGCCTTTCGTGGACCAATGCAGCGACTGGTTTCGTGGTGGAGGAATTGGATCGCCTGCCCAGAGCCGCATTGTGGTCACCCGTGCTGCAGGCCCCGCTCCTGGCCAACCAGCAGTTCTCAGTTGTTCTCAGCAATACCACGGGCTCCCGCTTTTTTCGCCTGATCAAGCAGCCCGGCGGCATACCGCCCGACCCCTCCCAGGTTGCGCCGCCGGTGGCGGGCGGAGTCGCAACGATCCTGAGTGAGGCGACCGCGTTTTTATACACGGGAGCCGACCCGATCCAGACCGGCGTGACCAACGGGACCATCGTTGCGACCCGCGCCGCAATCCTGCGCGGCAAGGTGACGCAGCGTGACAACACTCCGCTTTCCGGGGTCGTCGTCTCGATTCTCAATCACCCTGAGTTCGGCTCCACGCTCAGCCGACTCGACGGGATGTTTGACCTGGCCGTCAACGGCGGCGGGCCGATCACGGTGCAGTACGAGAAGGCGGGATTTCTGCCGGTTCAACGCCAGGCCAGGGTGCCGTGGCAAGAGTTCGTGCTCCTGCCGGAGATCGTGATGCTCGGGTTGGACCCACTCGTGACCTCGGTCGCGTTTGGGGCCGGTGTCGCGGCGCAAGTGCATCAAGGCAGCCTGCAAAGCGACGCGGATGGCACGCGCCGCGCAGCCCTGCTCTTTCCGCCGGACACCTCGGCGCGCCTGATTCTGCCGAACGGCACGGTGCAGGAAGTAAGTGCGTTGAGCATCCGGGCGACGGAATACACGGTGGAGACGAACGGGCCGGCGGTAATGCCCGCGGTGCTGCCTCCGAGCAGCGCCTATACGTACTGCGTGGAGTTCAGCGCGGATGAGGCGCTGGCCCTCGGAGCCACGATCGAGTTTGACCGGCCGGTCATCACGTATGTGGACAACTTTCTGAGCTTCCCGGTCGGTGGGATTGTGCCGGCGGGCTACTATGACCGGAAGAAGGGGTTTTGGGTGCCTTCCTTAAACGGCCGGGTGATCCAGGTTCTGGGGACGGCTGGCGGCGTGGCCGATGTGGACACCAACGGGGATGGCACGGCCGACACATTGGAAGGGGTCACGGACCTGGAGCGGCAGCAGTTGGCAACGCTGTATGCCGCCGGGCAGACCCTCTGGCGGGTGCCGGTGACCCATTTCACCCCCTATGATTACAACTGGCCGTATGTGCCGCCAGCGGATGCGACGGCGCCCAACCAACCGCCCCCGAGGACGGAGGACCTTATCGACGAGGGATTGGTCGAAGAATGCGGCTCCATCATTGAAGCGCAGAACCAGGTGCTCGGCGAATCGCTGCCCATCGCCGGGACGGGCTGGAGCTTGAACTACCGGAGCGACCGGGTTTCCGGGCGGTTGGCGGCCCGGACCGTGGTGGTGCCGGTGAGCGGTCCCAGTGTGCCCGCCAGCTTGAAGCGGATCGAAGTCGAGCTGCAGGTTGCGGGCCGCCAGTTTCAGCAGACCCTGACGGCCGAGACGAACCAGTCGGTTGTGTTCACCTGGGACGGGCTGGACGCTTACGGTCGCAAGCTGAATGGCCAGCAGCGCTATGGGGGCACCATCAGCTATGTTTACGAAGCTGTTTACTCCACCCCTGCCGGACTTTCAGCGGCCTTTGGCAGTTTCGGCACTTCACGATTGGAGGGCAACCGGGCGCGGCAGGAGATCAGCATTGCGCAAGCCTTCGCGGGCAGTGTGGGAGCGCAGGACACTCGCGGCATGGGCCTCGGCGGTTGGTCTTTGAATGCTCACCACAGCTACGATCCCGCTGGACGCACGTTGTATTTGGGCGACGGGCGGCGCGTGCAGGCTGAGTCTTTGGGGGGAGTGCTTACCACCGTGGCTGGGAATGGAGTTAGCGGGTTTGGTGGCGATGGCGGCCCGGCCACAGCAGCCTCCTTCTCTTTCGTAAATGACATCGCGGAGGGGCCGGATGGCACGCTGTACATCGCCTGTTTGAGCGACTTTCGGGTCAGGCGGGTGAACCCCGACGGCGTCATCACCACCTTTGCGGGCAACGGGTTAAGTGGTCCGAGTGGCACCGGGGGACCGGCCACCGCGGCGCGAGTCAACCCCGCGGGGCTGGCTCTGGGCCAGGACGGAAGCCTCTTCATTTCGGAAAGAACATCGAACTTTAACTTGATCCGGCGAGTTGGACCGGACGGCATCATCCACTTGTTCGCGAGCAAAAGCGGTGTGAGCGGTTTCAGTGGCGACGGAGGTCCCGCCATCGACGCACGGTTCGATGGGATCGGTGGCCTGGCCATTGGACCCGATGGCAGCCTTTACGTTGGCCAAGCCAATCTCCGGGTTCGGCGTATCGGACCGGATGGCATCATTAGTACCGTGGCAGGAGGCGGCAGCAGTTCTCCCGGCGATGGCGGATTAGCCACGAATGCGACGTTGAAAACTCCGATGGACGTTGCCGTCGGCCGAGACGGGAGCCTCTACATCGCAGACCAGAACGATCACCGTGTCCGGCGCGTGGGTCCGGATGGTATCATCACGACGGTGGCTGGGACTGGAAGGCGGGGTTTCAGTGGTGACGGGGGGCCGGGTCACCTGGCACAGCTCAATCTCCCGTCGAGTGTGGCAATCGATGACCAGGGCGGGATCCTCATCATGGACGGTTCCAACGGCCGGATTCGCCGTGTCGGAACGGATGGCACCATCACCACGGTCGCAGGCACAGGCGTGACGGGCTCGAACTTCAACGGCGACGGTCTTCCCCCCATCCTGAGCAATATTGTGGGCGGTCCGATCATCTGGAGTGGCGGACTCATCGTTGGCGACTTCACGCGCGTCCGGCGCGTGAACCCGGCACTCCCCGGGTTCGACGGATTCAGTTTGGTGGTTCCTTCCGCCGACGGCCGTGCGCTCTACCGTTTCGATGCCTCGGGACGCCATTTGCAGACCCTCAACGCCTTGACGGGGGCCGTCCTATTGGAGTTTGGGTACGATGTCAGTGGCCGGCTCATCCAGGTGATTGAGAAGACGGGGGGCACCGACAATGTCACGACGATCCAGCACGACGCCAACGGTGACCCAACTGCCATAATCAGCCCCTACGGGCAAGTCACCGCGCTGGGGGTGGACGCGAGCGGGTTCCTGGCGCAGGTCGTGAATCCCGCCGGGGAAACCAACCTCATGTCCTATACCGCCGAGGGTTTGCTGACGTCGTTTACCGACGCCCGGGGCAACTCCTCGACCTACCAGTACGACCCCCTCGGCAAGTTGGCCCAGGCGATGGATTCCTGTTGTGGCGTTCAAACCTATTCCAGCACGAACACCGGCACAACCCGCGTGGTGAGTCGCACGACGGGTTCGGGCAAGTTGACCGAATACGCCGTCGAATCGCTGGCCACGGGGGGACGGAAATTGGTGAACACCCTTCCCGACGGCACGGAGTCCACGCTCGAGTTCCGCCCGGACGGCACTCAGATCGCCTCCTCTTCGGTCGGCTCCGTGTCCACGACCCTGCTCGGCCCCGATCCTCGGTTCGGCATGGCGGCGGCCATGATGCAATCAAGCCGCATATCCCTCCCCAACGGCCTCGCGCTGACCAATACCTACTCCGCATCCGCAGTCATCTCCAACAAAGCCAACCCATTCAGCTTCACGAGCCTGTCAAACACCTTCGCGTCGAACGGCCGCACGTCCACCAACGTCTACACCGCGGCGACCCGGACATCCGTCTCCACATCCCCGGCCGGACGCACCCAGTCGCTCACCCTCGATGCGCAGGGCCGGCCGGTGACACTGCAGTTGCCCGGGCTTCATTCCACCACCACCGCCTATGATGCCCGGGGCCGTTTGTCGGGGGTGACCGTCGGCAGCGGCCCCGACGCGCGTTCGCTGGCGTTCACCTACAACGCGCAGGGTTTTTTGGATACAGTCACCGACGCCCTCGGCCGCACCGTTCATTACGGTCGCGATGCGGTCGGTCGGCTCACGCAGACGCAGTTTCCCGACGGCAGCAAGGTCCTGCTGGGTTACGATGCCGCGGGCAATCTCACCAGCCTCACGCCGCCCGGCCGCCCGGCCCACACCTTCACTTACGGGAACCGGAACGAGCTCACGACCAGCACCCCGCCGTTCGTCGCGGGCACGGGGCCCACGACTCATGCGGATGATGCCGATGGAGCGATCACCAGCATCACCCAACCGGGGGGTGAAGCGGTGCATTTCACCTATGAAGCGTCCGGCCGCCCGTTGCAGCTCAGCCTGACCAATAACGGCGGGGCGGCGATGGCTTACACCATGAGCTACAACTCGACTGGACTTCTCGCCAGCGTGGCCGCGCCCGGTGGCCAGACATTGAACTATTCCTACGCCGGCTTCCTCATCACCAATGTCGCCTGGAGCGGGCCCGTCACCGGAAACGTTTCCCGCACCTTCGACGACGCGCTGCGACTGGTGACGGAATCGGTGAATGGGGATTCGACCGTCGCCTACACCTACGATCGGGACGATCTCCTGACCGGTGCGGGAGACCTTGTGATCACTCGCGACGCCGCCACGGGTTTTCCAGTTTCCACCGCGTTGGGGGGAATCACTCACACGCAGAGCCATAGCGGTTTTGGTCAGGTGACGAATTACACGCTCCATGCGGCCGGCAATCTACTTTACGGCGCCAGCTTTACCCGCGATGCCATCGGCCGCCTCGCGCAGAGGATGGAGACGGTGGGCGGCATCACCACGAGCTTCGATTACACCTACGACTTGCTGGGCCAGTTGACTGCCGTGGTCAAGGATGGCGTCCCCGTTGAAAGTTATGCCTACGACGCCAATGGCAACCGCACGAACACCACTGCGGGCGGCGTTAACCGCAGCTCGACCCACGACGATCAGGACCGGCTCCTCACCCACGGTTCCACCAGTTACGACTACACGCCCGCAGGCAGGCTCCGTACCCGCACCGGATCGGGCGGAACCACCGGATACGGCTACGATGCCATTGGGAATCTGCTCAGCGTCACCCTGCCCGGCGGCACCAGCATCACCTATCTGCTCGACGGAGTGGATCGGCGCGTGGGCCGGCAGGTCAACGGCGTCACGGTGGAGCGTTACATTTATTCGGGTGATCAGCTGGTCGCCCAACTGGATTCCAACGGCGCCATCCTCAGCCGCTTCGTGTATTCCGGAGGATTCCTCCCCGCCTACCTGGTCCGGGGTGGCGACAAGTTCCGCATTTTCGAGGATCATGTCGGCAGCGTGCGGCTGGTGGTCAACGCGACCAGCGGCGCCATCGTCCAGCAGATGGATTACGACAGCTTTGGCAACGTCATCATGGACACCAATCCCGGCTTCCAGCCCTTTGGCTTCGCCGGCGGGCTTTACGATCCCGACACCAAGCTGGTCCGCTTTGGGATGCGGGATTACGACCCCGAGACCGGCCGCTGGACGGCGAAGGACCCGATCGGAATCGCCGGGAACGACGCCAATCTCTACCGCTACTGCTACAACAATCCGGTCAACCTGGTCGATCCCTACGGGCTGGCTACTTTGGACATGTTTGCGGGTTTCTTAGACCACATCTTTGTCGCCGCCATCATGGGATCGAATCCATTTTCGTCGGGGGCGCTATACATTGAACGTCTGGTAAATCTCGCGATGTCCGCTTTGGGTACCGAGTCGCCCCTGCCACCCCTGCTCGATGCTATTCGACCACTGAAAAATAACCCCCTCATAGACGGCACTGGCTCCGATTACAACTCCGGCGATACTATTGGCGCATGCACCACTATGGCGGCGGTGGCTGTTGCCGGGCTAGCCGCGCGAGCCGCCAGCGCCGCCGGCGCTGTGGAAAAGGTAGCGGCCCAATCAGTGGCCCGGAACGCGACTGCCTCTGCGGCCAAAGCGGCGGCGGGGGGCAACCTGAAGATCCTTTCGGTGGCGGAGGCCCAGGCCGCTGCAGACGCCGGAAATGCCGCCAAGAACGCCGCCCTGGAAGCGGCCAAAGTGGGCCGGCCGCAAGCCAGCGGAGGCCTTTATCAAATCAAGACTCCCGGCGGCGGAGGCAATGCCGCTAGTTATTTTCCCACCAAACATTAGTTGTAACGCCGGCACGCACCACCTGATTCCGGATCGAACACTTAACACTTCAACGTTCAGGGCCGCAGGCAGTCATTTTATCCAAAAAAGGGTCAGCCATTGCCGGCCACCTCCTCGTCCTCGATCAACCGTTTCAATCAGTGCTCGCTTGCCGCGCAGTAGCGTCCTCGCGAAGGCGGGCGTGCCGCGCCGTAGCGTCCGCGCGAAGGCAGGTCCTCGATCGGTAGGGCGAAGCCCCCGCTGAGCCTCATTAAACCTCGCGCCTCTTAACGTGTTGCCAGGGGACGCCGACCTTCGGCCCTGCTGGCAATCGGCTCACTCCCTTCGATGTTTGATGTTCCCGGTTCCCTCGTCCTCGCGCGCCACGCCGTAGCGTCAGTGCGTAGGCGGGTCCTCGATCGGTAGGGCGAAGCTCCCGCTGAGCCCCATTATCACGCATTACGGATTACGCTTCACGCCTTCGGCTCCGCTTTGATGCCAAGAATACTTTCCACGGCGGCAAACTGCTCCGGCGACGCATAGATCAGCCGCCGCAGCAAATCCGTTGGAATCGATTCCCTCATCATTCGTTCGCACCGCTTGTGCCGCCAGTTCCGACAACGCAGCCCGTGTTCTGGGCAGATTCGAGTTCCGGGGATCGCCGGAAAATACAGCCCCTTCACCCGGCCCAACGTGGGATGATCGATCATCACCTCCACCGGCGCCGGTCGTTTGATGTTCGCGCTCGCGGCTGGTCCCGCGCTTTCCGCGTTGGACGTTGAATGTTGAGCGTTGAACGTTTTCGTTTTCTTAGTTCGATTGGTTTCCTTCACTTGTTTCATAACGCCCCGCATCCTACGCGCCGGGGTCAGACAACTACGGGGTGACCCCTCCCCAACTTGCTGCCAACTTGTT
>CAYXDZ010000140.1:0-8154 GCA_964463815.1 uncultured Verrucomicrobiota bacterium
GCCGACCGCAAGCTCGGCGCG
Organism: uncultured Verrucomicrobiota bacterium; assembly: GCA_964463815.1. Taxonomy (GTDB): domain Bacteria; phylum Verrucomicrobiota; class Verrucomicrobiia; order Limisphaerales; family RI-55; genus RI-55. The sequence goes on from CAYXDZ010000140.1 coordinate 22, forward strand.
TGCATCGAGATCGCCGACTGGCCCGGCGGCAACGAGGCGCTGGAAGCCGCGCTCTTCGCCGAGGCGGATGTCGTCACGGCCAGCGGACGCAATGAAACCCTCGCGGCGATTTACCCCCGCATTCCGGCCCGCGCACGCTTCCTTCCGCATGGGCACAAACTGAGTTTTCTCTATCTCACCAAGGAATCGCTGGCCGGCTTCAACGCCAAAAAACTCATCCGTCGGTCCGCCGCGGACATCGTGGCCTGGGACCAATCCGGCTGCCTCTCGCCCCACGTCATCTACGTTGAGAACAACCCGGACATCCCGCCCGAGTTGTTTGCCGCCCGGCTCGCCGGCGAGCTGGCCGCCTTCGAGGAATCCCATCCGCGTGGGCCGGTTTCCGTCGCCGAATCCGCGCACATCGCCGGCCGCCGCTCGATCTACGAAGTGCGCGCCGCGCATTCGCCGGAGACCAAACAATGGACCAGCGAGAATTCGACCGCGTGGACCGTTGTCTTCGAGGCCGAGCAGCACTTTGCCGTCTCCTGCCTGAACCGCTTTGTGTACGTGAAACCCGTCAACGATCTCGACGAACTGATTAAGGGCATCGAACCGGTCCACGGCCGGATTTCGACGGTGGGGCTCGCCGCCGGTGATGACCGGTCGGGAGCGATCGCCCTGCGGCTGGCAAACTGGGGCGTAACGCGGATTTGTCCCGTCGGCTCGATGCAAGACCCGCCCCTGGCCTGGCGGCATGATGGCCGGCCCGCCCTCGCGGATTTCCTGACTTGGACCGATTGGGAAACGTAAGCCGCCCCGGCAACGTGCCGCCGCTCGGACCCGTTGGACATTGGCCGTCCACGGAAACACCGCGTCGGCCGCGCGGCCCGCCGCCCCGTAATCTTTTTTGTTCTCACCGCCGGATCGGATCGGCAGACTTCGCCGCGAATCCATTCGTTGATCCGGAATCCACCCGTCTGGGCGCCGGTTGATGGTTTGGATGTTCACTCCATGAAGTTCCAGAAAACCGAACCCGCCCGGTCAGGACAGCCCCGGACCTCGCCGGTGCCGAACCTTCTGTGCCTGACCGCCGGGCTCCTGTTGAGCTGGCTGCCCTTGCTGTTCACGCGCGGCACCCAGTCGGCGTTCAGTAACGCACCCTCGGTCTGGCTCTACACACTGGGTGCCGTGCTCGCCCTCGCCAGTCTCGGTGTCATGACCGGCCACTATGCGGCCCGCCAACTCCCGGCCGCCGGTGCCCGCTGGTTGCAAACCATCCTGCTCTTTGGCGCGTTTGCCAGCCTGCCGCTCCTGCCCACGCCCGGGCAGATCGCCCTGGCTCCCGCGAACGCCGCCCTTGAATTGCTCAAGTTGCTGCTCGTGAAAGCCGGCCCCACCGCGTTTGCTATCGGGCTTTTCCTCGGAGCGCGCCAGCCAGCGGACCCAGAGGATCACACCGGCATGGTCACGCTGATCGGTTTGCTGGCCGGTCCCATTTTGTTTCTAATGGTGCTCGATCCTTTGCTGCCCACCAGCCAACTGGACGTTGCGTTTTCTTGGACGATGCTGGGCTTCGCGCTGACGGCCATCGGCTGGCAATGGTTTAATCAACCGCGACCATCGGAGCAGTCCGCTCCGGCGACGAGAACGATCCGCCCCCGGTGGGTCGCCTTCATGGAGACGGCCTTGTTGGGCGTCATTGCGGCACTTCTGCTGGTAATCACCGCGCGTTCGATGAGTGATGCCGTTTCCGCACCCGCGTTGTGGGTGCTGCCACTGCTCATCACGCTGGTCGCCTATTCCGCCGGCCGGCTGCGCCCGGCCTTGCAACGGCCCTTGGTCATCGCCGGTCTGCAAATCGTCAGCGCCGTGGCCCTGACCGCCGCCTTGATCTACGGCCCCTTGTGGTCGCTGGCGGTCCTGATGCAGGTGCTGTATCTCGGACTGGCCACCGGCGTGATGGCGTGCGCCGCAAGCTTGGGACGCTTGTCCGCTTCCTTTCCCCCGGCAACGTCGAGCCCGGGCCCGCTGGGAGGCATCGTGCTCGCCTGCGGCCTGGTCACTTATGTCGCGCAACAGCTCGCCACCGACACCACGGAGTATCAACTGACCGTGCTCGTCGCGGCCCTGCTGGTGGTATTCGGGCTGGTGAAAACTCTCCCCGGCAAACGCCCGCTGTGGGTCGGCGGACTTGGACTGGCGGCGCTGGTGGCGATGCTTGGCTTCAACTTCCACGCCCGCAACCTGAACGCGATCGGCCGGGTGCGCACGTTCTACGGCGTCACCACCGCCGTCGGTGCCGGCGCGGGTGCGGATGCATATCTGCTGATGCGCAACGGCGACACCCCACGCGCCGCGCAATTCCTCGCCGCGGATGCCCGGTTCGAACCCATCCTGCAGCACGCGCGCAACACGGGCATCGGGCTGCTCTTCCGCTCGCTGCCGAAGGGCAATTTCCGGCGCGTCGGCATCGTGGGCATCGGCAACGGCGGACTGGTGGCGTACGCCCACCCGACGGATATCTTCCGGTTTTACGAATATGATCCGGGGCAGGTGTTGATGGCGCAAAACCAGTTCGCCTACCTCCCGGCGGCCAATTTCGACTGGGACGTCATCCCCGGCGATCCGCGCCGCGTGTTGGAGCGCGCGGAACCCGGCGGCTTGGACTTGTTGATCCTGGATGTCTTCAGCGGCGGCGCGCTGCCCGCCCACCTGCTCACCACCGAAGCGTTCACCGTCTGGCAACGACAACTGGCACCCGATGGCGTGCTGGCCATCAACACGACCAACCGCCGGTTTGATTTGCTCCCCGTGGTCTGGCGCCACGCGCTCGAACTGGATTTGAAGATGTTGCCCGCGTTTACGCGTGAAGATCCGGCGAGCGGCACGGCGGCGGTCGAGTGGGTTTTCCTGACCAACAATTCCGATCTGCTACGCCGGGGCATCTTCCCCGCCCCCGGCGAAAAGGAGTCCGCCGAGGCCCGCCAGTTTCCCCTCTGGACGGATGAACGCTACACACCAATAACGGTGTTGAAGTGAAGCCGGCATCGGCGGGTGGCCTTGTTCAGCGGCAGATCCACCCGCCGCCCACCACGAGATCCTCCTGATAAAAAACGGCCGCCTGGCCGGGCGTGATGGCCCGTTGCGGGACGTGTAATCTCACATGAGCGGCCTGCCCGGCTCGGGGCGTGATGGTGGCCGGTACGCCGGGATGATTGTAACGAATCTTGGCCGTGGCCTCGAAACTCGCGGCCGGCTCGTCCCAGGGAATCCAGTTGCAACGGTCGATGACGAACTCGTCGCGTTCCAACAGCGAATCGTCACCCACGATCACACGGTTGGTCTCGGGATCGACCTCGATCACATAGAGCGGTTTGCCGGTCGCGATGCCCAGTCCCTTACGCTGGCCGATGGTGTAGAATTCGATGCCTTCGTGCTTGCCCAACACGTTGCCGTGGATGTCCACAATGTCGCCGGCATGGTTTTCGACGAGCTTCGCGTCGCGCAAAAACTTTCCGTAATCACGGTCGGGCACGAAGCAAATCTCCATGCTCTCCTCCTTGTCAGCAGTCTTGAGCTGGCAATGGCGGGCGACTTCGCGGGTGTCGGATTTCGTCTTTTCACCGAGCGGCCAGATCACGCGTTCGAGTTGCTGCTGCTGAAGGGAAAACAGGAAGTAACTCTGGTCCTTGCGGCGATCCAACCCCCGCTTCATCAACATCCGGCCGGTCGCCGCATCCCGCTCGACACGCGCGAAATGGCCGGTGGCAATTTTCTCGGCCCCGAGCTGGCGGGCCTTGCGGATGAAGTTGCCGAACTTGAGATGCTGGTTGCACATGACGCACGGATTCGGCGTGCGCCCGGCCTTGTACTCGGCGGCGAAGTAGTCGATGACCATTTTCTGAAACTCGGCCGCTTCATCGACGAGATAATAGGGAATGCCGAGCTTGTGGCAGACGGCGCGCGCATCCGTGACCGCCTGCGGCCCGCAGCACTTGTCCTCGGCCCGATTGACACAATCCTGCGGCCAGAGCTTGAGCGTGATGCCGATCACGTCGTAGCCCTGCCCGACCAACAGCGCGGCCGTCGCCGAGGAATCAACGCCTCCGCTCATGCCGACCACCACGCGCACTTTCTTCCCGTCTGTCATGGGACGCGGAACATAGGCACGAGCGGCGGGCGTGTAAACCGGAGTTTTGGAATGTGATTCAATCAGGCGGGAAATCACCACACACCACACCAAGATTTACATCCTGCTGCACTTCCGCCACACTCCGGGCGATGAAAACCCATAAACTCGCCCTGCTCACCGCCGCACTCGCACTGTTGCTTGGCACCGCCGCCTGCAAGGAAAAGACCACGTCGGAAAAGGTGGAAGACGCGGTGAAAGAAACCGCCGATGACACCAAGGGCGCGCTCAAAGATGTCGGCGACGAACTCAAAGACGTCGGCGAAGCCATCGCGGACGGCACCAAGAAAGCGTACGAGGAAACCAAGGACGCCGTGAAAGAGGGCGTCGAGAAGGTCAAGGAAACCGTTGACCAGTGAGCTCGGGTGAGCCGGTCAACCCGGTCGTAATCAGCGGCCGCGACCAGCGCGTGGTGCTGGCGTTGAACTGCGGCAGCTCGACCGTGAAGTTTGCGGCCTTCGCCGAGGGCGGGGATTCCGCACTCATCACGGGCGTCGCCGCGGCGCTCGCGACGCCCGAAGCGAACCTGAGCTGGACCAGCCCGGCGGGTTCACGAGCGCTTCCCCTGCCGGATGCCGATCATCACGTGGCGATTGAATCCCTGTGCCGGTTGCTGCCAGAGCTTGGGATGAACCTCGTGGGCATCGGCCATCGGGTCGTGCATGGGGGTGAAGTCTTCCCCAAAGCCACTCCGATTGATGAGATCGTCATCCGCCAGATCGAGCAACTCGCGCCGCTGGCCCCGTTGCACAACCCGGCGAACCTGCTGGGCATCCGCGTCCTGACGGAGCGCTTCCCCGCAGTACCGCAGGTGGCGGTGTTTGACACCGCGTTCCACCAGACGCTGCCGCCCAAGGCCTTCCACTACGCCCTGCCCCGGGAGTTTTATGAAAACCATCGCGTGCGCCGTTACGGCTTCCACGGCACCAGTCACCAGCATGTCGGCAGGGAGGCCGCCCGGCGTTTAAACCGCGACTTTGCCGGGCTGCAAATGATCACTGTCCATCTGGGCAACGGTTGCAGTGCCTGCGCCATCCGCGACGGGCGCAGCGTCGATACGACGATGGGCCTTACGCCGGCTGAAGGCATGATGATGGGCACGCGTACCGGCGATGTGGACCCGACCCTGCACCAGTTCCTCGCGCGCCAGACCGGTTTGTCGCTGGAAGAAGTTACCGAATTGCTGAACCGGCGCGGCGGCTTGCTGGGGGTTTCCGGTTTCAGCAATGACCGGCGGTTGCTCGAGCAGCGGGCGGCCGCCGGCGACGAGTGGGCCGCGCTGGCACTGGAACTGTTCTGCTTCCGCGCCGCCAAGGCTATTCTCGGCATGACAGCATCTTTGGAACGCGTCGAGGCACTGGTCTTCACCGGCGGGATCGGCGAAAACTCGGCTTGGGTACGCCGGCGCATCATCGAGCAAACCGCCTTGCTCGGCATCCGGTTCGACGAAGCGGCGAACAACCGGAACGGGATCGATACCAATGGTAGAATCTCCCGACCCGATTCGCCGGCCTGCCTCGTCGTGCCAACGAATGAAGAACTCGCCATCGCGCGCGAGGTCTGGCGACTGCTGGGGTGACGGGATGTTTGTCGTGCTCATCCTCGTCCTCGTCCTCGTCCTCGTTACCGCGTCACAGCAACTGGAAGGATGGAGTGAGTGCGTCTTGATGCCCCGCCGCCGTGTTTCGACGAGGACGCGGAAGATTCTGCTCCGAATTCGCGCCGGGATGGACATCCCGCCAGCCCTCCACTAACGTCCGCCCGCATGTCGCGCCTGCCCTTCGAGCTGTTTCTAGCGCTCCGTTACCTGCGTCCCAAGCGGACGTTCGTTTCGGTGATCACGCTCGTTTCCGTTCTGGGCGTGCTGCTGGGCGTGGCGGTGCTCATCATCGTGATCAGCGTGATGACGGGCTTTGACCGCCAGTTGAAGGAGCGGCTGCTGCGCTTCGATTCGCACATGAAGGTGTTCCAGCTTGATCCAGCCGACCGAGGGAAAACCCTGCTGACGGATTATCGCGCGGTCATCGCGCGGCTCCAGGAGCACGAAGAGGTGACCGGTGCGGCACCATTCTTCATGGGCAAGATGATGCTCGAAACCCAGCCCGCGCAGGGTAATCCGGAGATCGACGCACCGTTCTTCCGCGGGGTGCTGCCCGAACTGGAGCGGAGCGTATCCGATCTCATGGACGACATCATCGCGGGCGAGGCCGACTTCGAGGGCCGCACGCTCCTCGTGGGGACCGATCTCGCGCAAACGCTCCGGCTGCGGGTGGGGGATCACGTGGCGGTCTATTCCCACCAGGCGCTCAAACGCATGAAAGACAGCAAGGGCGCGGAAATCATTCCGGGTGATGACTACCGGATTGCGGGAATTTTCGACGCCGGCATGTACGACTACAACTACAACATTGTCGCCACCTCCCTCGAAAACGCCCAGGACTTGTACGGCCTCGACGACCAGGTGCATGGGGTGCTCGTACAGTTGCAGGACCCCATGCGTGTTGGCTTCGTGCGCTGGGAATTGCAGGAATTGCTGGGCGAAGGCTTTCGCGTCACCACCTGGATGGATGATCATCGCGACATTCTCAACGCCCTGCAGGTCGAGAAGAACATGATGTTCTACATTCTCTTCTTCATCATGATCGTCGCCGCGTTCGGCATCATGAACTCGCAGATCACCTTCGTCGTGCAGAAGACGCGCGAGATTGGAATGCTCAAGGCGCTGGGCACCACGCGGCTGAGCATCGTCACCCTGTTCCTCGCACAAAGTTTCGTCGTCGGCGTGATCGGCGTCGGGCTGGGACTTGGGCTCGGCCTGCTGGCGCTGGAATACCGGAATGAGTTTCTCGATTTCATGAACCGGATGACCGGCTTGGAATTGTTTCCCGCGTCCACCTACCAGTTCACGCGTTTGCCGGCCGTGATCGACTCCGGGGACATCACCCTGATCTGCGGCAGCGCGCTGGTCATCTGCGTGCTGGCCGGCGTGATCCCCGCGTGGACGGCGGCCCGTTTGAAACCCGTGGATGCTCTGCGCAACGAATGAGCCCGCCCATGAATCCGTTTCTCAACGCCCTGGATCTGCACAAGAGCTACGCGATCAACAAGCGCCGGCTCCATGTCCTGCGCGGTGTTTCGCTGACGGTGCAACGCGGCGAGATCATCGCATTGCGCGGGGCTTCGGGCGCGGGCAAGAGCACCCTGCTCCACCTGCTCGGCGGCCTCGACACACCCGATCAAGGCACGGTCACGCTGAAGGACCAGGCGCTGGAGCGCTGCGGCGACAATGAACTGTGCCGGCTGCGCAACCGGCTCGTGGGTTTCATTTTCCAGGCGTACCACCTCCTGCCCGAACTGGACGCGTTGGAGAACGTGGCGCTGGCCGCCCGCATGGCGCGCCTGAGTGCGGGCAAGGCCGCCGCCAAAGCGCGCGAACTGTTGACCCGGGTGGGCTTGGGCGAGCGCCTGCGGCATCGGCCGGGCGAGTTGTCGGGCGGGGAGCAACAACGGGTGGCCATCGCGCGGGCGCTGGTCAACGATCCTTTGTTGATTCTGGCGGATGAACCGACCGGCAATCTCGATTCGCACACGGGGGAGGCGATCATCCGCTTGCTTTGCGACTTGCGGGCCGAACGGGACGCCACTTTAATCCTCGCCACGCATGACGCCCGCGTGGCCGCGGCCGCCGGACGGGTGGTGCAACTGGTGGACGGGAGCATCGATCAGGAGCCGGGTTGAACCCACCGGCCGGCGAGACGACGGGAGCGGTTGACCATGAAGAAAATTCTAATCATCGAGGACGACCCCATCACCGGGAAGATTTACCACACCCGGTTTGAGAAGGCGGGTTTCAGCGTGGACCTGGTGGCCGACGGACAGGAAGGTTTCTACAAAGTCCAACAGGGGCGCTATGACGGGGTGCTGCTGGACCTGATGATTCCCCACATGGGCGGACTGGAAAT
>CAYXDZ010000141.1:0-8095 GCA_964463815.1 uncultured Verrucomicrobiota bacterium
CAGAACACGGGCTTCTTCCTGTGCCGCAAACCTTCGACCGTCTGATCATTCAAGTTGATGCGGTCCACTTCGACGTCGCTGGGGAGTGAAGTTCCGTCCACCGCAAACCCGTGGTTCTGCGAGGTGATTTCCACCCGGCCCGACCGCAGATCCTTGACCGGCTGATTGCCGCCGCGATGACCGAACTTCAGCTTGAACGTCTTCCCGCCCAGCGCCTGACCCAGAATCTGGTGACCCAGACAAATGCCGAACACCGGGATGCCGGAGTCGAGCAGTTGTTTGACGTTGCGCACGATGTAGTCGAGCGCCGCCGGGTCGCCAGGACCATTGCTAAGAAAAATTCCGGCCGGCTTGTGCTTCAATGCCTCCTCGGCGGACGCGGTCGCGGGCAGCACCTGCGTCTTGAACCCATGCTGCCGGAGCCGGCGCAGGATGTTGTACTTCATGCCGAAATCGTACGCCACAATCGGGATGTCGGCCGCCGGCAGCGGCTTCCGGGTGATGCGTGGATCACCTTCCTCGAGTCCTTGCAGCAGCCGGAAGCTCGCACTTTGCTCGTCGTGTTCATCCCACGCAAAGGCGCTCTTGTGCGTGACCTCTTTCACGTAATCCTGGCCGACCATCCCGTGCCAGCCCTTCGCCTGCGCGATCGCTTCCTCGGCGGAGCAACCCTTCGTCGAGATATAGCCGTTCATCGCGCCGCGCACGCGCAGCTTCTTGGTCAACGCCCGCGTGTCGAGGCCTTGGATGCCGGGAATGCCCGCCTTGGCGAGGTAGTCGGACAGCGTCCAGTCCGCGCGCCAGTTGCTGATCACCGGCGATAGTTCGCGCACCACGAACCCCGCGACATGCGGTTGATAGCTCTCGATGTCCTGCGCGTTGACGCCGTAATTGCCGATCAAAGGGTAGGTCATCGTCACGATCTGGCCCTTGTAGGACGGGTCGGTGATGATCTCCTGATAGCCGGTCATCGAGGTGTTGAAACACACCTCGCCGCTGGCGGCCGCTTCCGCGCCAAAACCGGAGCCGTGGAACACCGTGCCGTCTTCGAGAGCTAGAATCGCCTTCATGGATGAGCGCAAATTGGGCGCGATGCTAGGCGCGAAGCCGGGTCGGTCAAGGAATAACCCGGATCAACACGCGGAAGGGCGACATTCCTGTCGCCCAGTCGAGTCACGAGGCGGCAGGAGTGCCGCCTTTCCGGTTTCACAGCAACTTCGCCTGCGCGCCCGCCGGCTTGAGCCCCAGCTTCTGGTAACTCGCCTCCGTGGCGATGCGGCCTTGCGGCGTGCGGTTCAAGTAGCCCTCCATGATCAGGTAGGGCTCGTACACTTCTTCCAACGTGTCCGCCTCCTCGCCGACGGCCACCGCCAGCGAGTTCACGCCGACCGGGCCGCCGCCGAACTTCACGATGATCGTTTCGAGGATGCGCTTGTCCATCTCATCGAGCCCGTTCTCGTCGATCTCCAGGATCGCCAGCGCCTTGTCGGCAATCGCGATGTCGATGTGGCCGTCGCCGCGGACCTGCGCGTAATCGCGCACGCGTCGGAGCAGATTGTTCGAGATGCGCGGCGTACCCCGGCTGCGCCGGGCGATCTCCATCGCGCCCTGAGGATCGATTTCGATGTTCAACAACCGCGCCGCCCGCACGACAATCTTCTGAATCTGCTCGGCGTGGTAATAGTCGAGCCGCTCGCGGATGCCAAAGCGCGTGAGCAACGGTGCCGAAAGCAGGCCGCTGCGGGTCGTCGCGCCGATCAGCGTAAACTTCGGCAGATTGAGCCGCACGCTGCGCGCGTTCGGTCCCTGGTCGATGATGATGTCGAGTTTGAAATCCTCCATCGCCGGGTAGAGGTATTCCTCGATCGTCTTTTGCAGCCGGTGGATTTCGTCGATGAAGAGCACGTCGCCCTCGTCGAGGTTCGTGAGCAGGCCCGCGAGATCACCGGCCTTCTCAATGGTCGGTCCGCTGGTGGACTTGAGGCTCGAGCCCATCGCCTTGGCAATGATGTTGGCGAGCGTGGTTTTGCCCAGGCCGGGCGGTCCGCTGAGGAGAACGTGGTCGATCGCCTCGCCCCGTTGCTTGGCCGCCTGCACCGCGATTTCCAAACGCTCGCGCACCTTGGCCTGGCCGGTGAAATCGTCGAAGACCGCCGGGCGCAGCGTCATTTCGAGCGCGGCATCGGGCTTGGTCAGGACATCGGAGATCGGGCGTTCGGCCATGCCCGCCAAGATTGCGGGAGCCGTCCGGGAGCGACAAGGGGGAACTTGCCCGTCGTCGGGCCGGCAATCGCCGCCTGGTCCCACCCCGACAAAATATGCTTGGCTTTGAGTTGCCTCCAGCGGCCATACTGCCCGGTGAAAAGAGAAAGGGCCTTTATGGAAAACAAGTCATTCTCGTCCAAGGTGGTCGGATTGGTTCTCCTCCAGTTTCTCATCACGGCCGGTGCCCACGCCGGGGAAGCCGACATCAACCTGCCCGCGCTGGATGAGGTGGAGTTCTCCACGTTCGGGGGGCTGAGCGGCTACGCGATCCTCTATTTCGGCCTGTTCGTATGCGGAGTCGGGGCCGCGTTTGGCCTGTTCCAATACGCGGCTACGAAAAAGCTGCCGGTTCATTCCTCGATGAGCGACGTCTCGAACATCATCTGGGAGACGTGCAAGACCTACCTGCTGCAACAGGGCAAATTCCTCTTCGTGCTCTGGATCCTGATCGCCGCCTGCATCGTGTATTACTTCTTCGGACTTCAGCACAAGTCGTTCGGCGCGGTGGCGGTGATCCTCGCGTGTTCGGTGCTCGGCATCCTCGGCAGCTACGGCGTCGCGTGGTTCGGCATCCGCATCAACACTGTCGCCAATTCGCGCGCGGCCTTCTCCTCCCTCAAGGGCAACCCGCTCAACACACTGATGATCCCGTTGCAATCCGGCATGAGCGTCGGCCTGCTGCTGGTGTGCGTGGAATTGTTCTTCATGATTTGCATCCTGGCGTTCCTGCCGAAGGAACTCGTCGGGCCATGCTTCATCGGCTTTGCGATCGGCGAATCGCTCGGAGCCTCGGCGCTGCGCATCTGCGGCGGCATCTTCACCAAGATTGCCGACATCGGCGCGGATCTGATGAAGATCGTCTTCAACCTGCCGGAGGATGACCCGAAAAACCCCGGCGTCATCGCCGACTGCACCGGCGACAACGCGGGCGATTCGGTCGGGCCGACGGCGGACGGCTTCGAGACCTACGGCGTGACCGGCGTGGCGTTGATCGCCTTCCTCGCACTGGCGCTCGGCCAGACGGCGATCTGCGGACAGTTGATCGTCTGGCTGTTCGCCATGCGCATCCTGATGGTGCTGACCTCCATCGTCTCCTACGAGGCAAACAAGATCGCCAGCAAGTCGCTCTTTGCAAAGGACAAGGGCTTCAACTGGGAACACCCGTTGACGAACCTCGTGTGGATCACGTCCGTCGTGTCGATCACCGTGACGTTCATCGCGAGCAAGTTGTTGCTGGGCGACTTCAAGGACGCCTCGGGCACCGCCCAGCCCAATCTCTGGTGGGTGCTGTCCTTCATCATCTCGTGCGGCACACTGGCGGGGGCATTGATCCCGGAGTTCACCAAGGTCTTCACCAGCACCTCGTCGAAACATGTCGCCGAGGTGACCAACGCCTCAAAACACGGCGGAGCCTCGCTCAACGTATTGTCCGGCTTTGTCTGCGGCAATTTCTCCGCCTTCTGGACCGGCCTCGTCATTCTTGGGCTCATGCTGGTGAGCTACCAGTTCTCGCTGAACGGTGCGCTCATGGCGGTCATGCCGGCCGAGTACGCGTTTGCGGCGCCGATCTTCGCCTTCGGGCTCGTGGCGTTCGGTTTCCTCGGCATGGGCCCGGTGACCATCGCCGTCGATAGCTTCGGGCCGGTCACGGACAATGCGCAATCGGTTTACGAACTGAGCCGCATCGAGCATCACAAAGGCATCAGCCACGAGATTCAGGAGAAGTTCGGTTTCAAGCCCGACTTCGAGAACGCCAAGCATGAACTCGAGAAAGGCGACGGCGCGGGCAACACCTTCAAGGCCACCGCCAAACCGGTGCTCATCGGCACCGCCGTGGTCGGCGCGACGACCATGGTGTTCGGCATCATCATGCTGCTCGAACACGCCTTCGGCGGTGCGGTCGCCAAGCTCAGTCTCGTGCAGCCGCAGGTGCTGCTCGGCCTGCTCATGGGCGGTTCGGTGATCTACTGGTTCACCGGCGCGAGCACGCAGGCGGTCGTCACCGGTGCGTATCGCGCGGTCGTGTTCATCAAGCAGAACATCAAGCTCGACAAAGACACCGCGTCGATCGCCGATTCGAAGAAGGTCGTCGAGATCTGCACCGTCTATGCGCAGAAGGGCATGTGGAACATCTTCATCGTGATCTTTGCCTTCTCGCTCGGTCTGCCGTTCTTCGATCCGTACTTTTTTATCGGCTACCTGATCGCGATTGCATTCTTCGGTCTGTTCCAGGCCATCTTCATGGCCAATGCCGGCGGTGCTTGGGACAACGCGAAGAAGATCGTCGAAGTGGACCTCCGCCAGAAGGGCACCCCGCTGCACGCCGCGACCGTCGTCGGCGACACGGTGGGCGACCCCTTCAAGGACACCTCGTCCGTCTCGCTCAATCCGGTGATCAAGTTCACCACGCTCTTCGGCCTGCTCGCCGTCGAGATCGCCGTCGAGATGAAGAAAGCCAGCCCCACGTCCAACCTCCCGATGCTCATCGGTGCCGTCTGCGTCGCGGTCGCGCTGGTCTTTGTCTGGCGGTCCTTCTACGCAATGCGGATTCCGGAGACGAAGCGATAGATCAACGACGAAGGCCCCCATTGCTCTTGCAGGGAACCCTCGATCAAAACGCCAGCTCGACCACGAATTCCGCGCCCTGCCCCGGTTCGCTGGTCACGCGTACGGTGCCGCCGTGGGCTTCGATCACGGCCTTCACCAAACTCAAGCCCAGCCCGAGACCCTTTTGAGAGCGGCTCTTGTCGCCCCGGTAAAGCCGGTCCCAAATCTTCGGCTGTTCCCCGGCGGAAATCCCCATGCCCGTGTCCTTGACGCGGATGCGCGCCCGTTGCTCGTCGCGTTCCACGCTCACCTGGACCCGACCACCCGCATCCGTGTACTTGATCGCGTTGTCCACGAGATTGCCGATGACCTGCCGCAGCCGGATGGCATCGCCGCTGACCACCACCGGGCCATCGAGTTGGGTGGAGAGGGCAACCCGCTTTTCCTCGGCCACGTACTCATACAGCTCGATCACTTCGCGGGTAAGTTGCGAGAGATCGGTCGGTTGCAGATCGAGTTTCATCGCGCCCGCCTCGGCTTCGGCGACGTCCATCAACGCCTTGAGCATCGCCAGCACGCGATCGGATTCCTCGACGCAGTCGGCCAGCGCCTCGGACTTCGCGTTGGGATCGACCGCCGGTGGCAGGGCCAGCTCGGCGGTGCCGCGCAACCGGGTCAACGGGGTGCGCAGATCGTGCGCGACGTTGTCGAGCGACTCCTTCATGCCGCGAATCAGCGCCTGGTTCTTCTCCAGCATGTGATTGAAGAGGCGGCCCAACTCCGCGAATTCGTCATCCGCGCCGGTGGCCGGCACGCGCGCGCCGAGGTCGCCGGTGCGGATGATGGACTGCACCGTGCCCACCATCTGGCGGACGGGGCGCAGCGCGCGATGCGAGAGAAACGCGCCCACGGCAAAACCGACCAGCACCACCGGCAGGAGAATTCCCAGGGAAGCCCGGCGCATGGCCCGGCGCAGCAGATCGCTGGTCTCCGAACGCGCGCCGACTTGCAGCATCGCACCGTCGTGCAGGGCCATGCTCGCGATTTTGAACTCGGCCTCCTCCTCGCGGGGAATGTTCACCCAGTAGGTCTCGCGCAGGTTGCCGAAGAAGTCGCGGCCCTGCACTTCGACTTCGATCCACTCCGGCGGCACGTTGGCGAACAACACATTGTTGCCGCGCCCCACCAGCCGGACAAAAAAATTACCACCCGCCGCATCGGACCGGGTCAGCGCGTCCTGAATGGCGCGCGCGCCGCCCGCGCGGTACAACGCGGCGTAGCGGTTGGCCTGCGCGGCGATGAGTTCGCGGTCCTTGGTCTCCAGCAGACGGTCCGTCACCCAGAACACGCCCGCGAACACCAGCAGCGCCGTCACGACAAAAAGCGCCGTGTACCAGAGGTTCAGCCGGAACGCGAACGAGCGGACGAACTGGTCAGGGCGTTTTAAGGACATAACCGACGCCCCGGATGGTGTGGATGAGTTTCACGGGAAAGTCCTTGTCCACTTTCGCGCGCAGCCGGTGCATGAGGACATCGACGACGTTCGTCTGGGGATCGAAGTTGTAGTCGTAAATGCGTTCGAGAATCAAAGTCTTGGTCAGCACGCGGCCGGGATGGCGCATCAGGTATTCAAGCAGCGCGAACTCCTTCGCCTGAAGCTCGAGCGTCCGGCCGTCGCGGGTGACTTCCCGGGTGAGCAGGTCCAGCGAGAGGTCACCGACGGTGAGTTTGGTGGGTTCCGTCGTTTGCGTGGCCCGGCGGATCAACGCCTGCAAGCGGGCGAGCAACTCGGAAAACGCAAATGGCTTGGTCAGGTAGTCGTCGCCCCCGGCCTGCAAACCCTGTATGCGGTCATCGACCGACGCCCGCGCGCTCAGGATGATCACCGGCGAGCGGACGCCCTCCTCGCGGAGGCGGCGTAACAAACTCAAGCCATCGAGCTTCGGGAGCATGAGGTCCAGCACGAGGGCATCGTAGCTCTGCGTGCGGGCCCGCAACAATCCGGCCTCGCCATCAGCCGCGTGATCGACCGTGAAGCCGCTTTGCTTCAGCCCCTTCACGATAAACGAGGCGATCTTCGAATCGTCTTCAACCACCAGGATGCGCATGTTGGAGAACATCGTTTCGCAGGCAAGACCACTTGGCAAGGGCGCGGAACCGAATGGCGGCGATGCCGTCAACCATGTGGAAATGCAAACGCGGCCCCGGACTGCTCCGGAGCCGCGCGAATTGCGCATTGATCAACTCCCCCGGGGTTCGTTCACCACGAGATAGCGGGTGCCGCCTTCGCTCCAGACGCGCAGAAGGATTTGATCACCCTCGACGCGATCCGCCAGGCGCACGGCATCCGAAGCGCTCCCAACCTTCTCGTGGCCGATCTCCAAGATCACCTCGCCTTCCCGGAGGCCGGCCTTCGCCGCCGCGCTGTCCGGCTCGACACGCGTGACGAGCGCACCCTGGACATTGCGTGGCAGGTTCATCTGCCGCCGGGTGCTCGCGTCGATGTCCGAGACGATCACGCCGGCGAGCCGTTCGTTATCCCGGACCGCTTCGCGGTCGGAGCGGGCAAGCTGCTGTTCGCCCGGCAGCTCTTTCAGGGTGACGCTCAACTTCTCGGTCCGGCCGTCACGCATGAGTTCCACCGGCACCTTCGTGTCGGGCAACGTCTGACCGACCATCAGTTTCAAGTGGCGGCTGTCCCGCACTTCCTTCCCGGCAAACTTGAGGATCACGTCCCCGTCCTTGATGCCGGCCGCTTCCGCCGGACTGTCGGGGCTGACCTGCGCCACGAGCGCGCCGCGCGCCTCCTTCAACTTGAAGGCCTTCGCGAGATCCTGATTCACGGGTTGAATGTTCACGCCAAGGAACCCGCGCACCACCCGGCCGTGTTCGACGAGGCTCTCCATCACGTTGCGCGCCAGATTCACCGGCACGGCAAAGCCGATGCCCTGATTGCCGCCGCTGCGGCTGATGATGGCGGTGTTGATGCCGATCAACCGGCCGTGGGCATCGACGAGCGCCCCGCCGGAGTTGCCGGGGTTGATCGCCGCATCCGTCTGGATGAAGTCCTCGTAATCGAGGCCCAGATTCGCCCGACCGAGCGCGCTGACCATGCCCATCGTCACCGTCTGGCCAACGCCAAACGGATTGCCGAGCGCGAGCACGAGGTCGCCCACCTCGATTTGGTCACTGTCGCCGAAGGTGATCGCCGGCAGGTCTTGCGCGTCGATCTTGAGCACCGCGATGTCCGACTTGGGATCCTTGCCGACCACCTTGGCCGTGT
>CAYXDZ010000142.1:0-8075 GCA_964463815.1 uncultured Verrucomicrobiota bacterium
CACCAATCAGTTCCCAATCGGTGGCCCCGTTTCAACTACATCGTTCCGGCTAAGCAGTGAAAAGTGGGCAGTGGGTGAACCGTCAATCGCGTTGCCGGCGAATCTTCACCTGGGGCTATCAACACCACTTACCACATACTGCTCCCTGCTTACGGCTCACTGCTCATTCCCCGCCGCCCCTTTGATCTCGCCCACGAGCAGCGGAATGGTCGCGATCTGCCGTTGATCCATCAACACCTCGACGGCGTATTGCCCGGGGGCGTCGAACTTCAGTTGCTGAAGGTTGATGATGAGGTTGCGCGAGAGGTAGTTCACTTCCTCGGGCACCTTGATGTCGATGGCCAGCTCGATGGAGGGCATCACGACCTTGCCGTCCTCATTGACCAGCGACAACCGGAAGACGCGCTGCCCCTCCTCGCCCTTGTTGAAAACAAAGCGCAGGGCGATGGCGCATTGGGGGTGGACAGCCGGGAATTTCGTCGTCAACACCGTGTCGAACGCGCCAAGGAGGTTCAGCTTGCCGGCGTAATCCGTGGCGGCGTCGCAAAGCGTGGCGATGGGTGTTTCCATGAAAGAACTCGTGCTCGTCGTCGTCCTCGTAATCGTTCTCACCGCCATCCCGGGTCGAGGACGATTCAGAGCATCAGAAATCCACCAGCTCGACCTCGAAGATCAAGGTGGCGTTCGGCGGGATGACGCCGCCCGCGCCGCGCGAACCATAGGCGAGATCGGGCGGCAGGATGAGCACGCGCTTCTCACCCTTCTTCATGTCGGCGAGCGCCTCGTCCCACCCCTTGATCACGCGGCCGGCACCGACCGGGAAGCTGAAGGGTTGACCGCGCTGCACCGAGCTGTCGAAGACCTGGCCGTTGACGAGCTTGCCGGTGTAGTGCGCCTTGATGGTGGTGCCGGAGGCGGGCTTCGGACCTTCACCGCTCTTGACCACGATGTATTGCATGCCGGACGCGGTTTTCACGACTTCCTTGCCGGGATTCTCCTGCTTGAGCTTGGCGATCACTTCTTCAAGCTGGCCCGCCTCCTTCGCCATGGCTTCCTTGGCCGCCGCCGCTTTGCGCTCCTCGACGGAGCCCTGCAATTTATTGAAGTGCTCCTGGTCGGCTTTGAACGCCTTCGCCTTGTCGCCCACGCGCACGATCTTCACGCTCTTCATGGCGATCTCCTGGTTCGGGCGATCCTGCGCGCCGCGGGGTGCGTTGGCGATGGCGTTGGCGACATCCTGACCTTCGATCACTTTCCCAAAAACGCTGTGCTTGTTGTCGAGGTGCGGCGTGGGTGCCACGGTGATGAAGAACTGGCTGCCGTTCGTGCCGGGGCCGGCGTTGGCCATCGACAACACGCCGGGGCCGTCGTGCCGGAGGGTGGGGTCAAACTCGTCGGCGAAACGGTAGCCCGGACCGCCGCGCCCGCTGCCTTCCGGGTCACCGGTTTGAATCATGAACCCGGGGATGACCCGGTGAAAGATGATGCCGTCGTAGAACTTCGTGCCCTTGGGCTTGTTCGAGTCTTTGGTTCCTTCGGCCAAGCCGACAAAGTTGGCGACCGTGAGCGGCGCTTTTTCAAACTCGAGCCGCACGACGATGAGGCCCTTGGTGGTGTCGATTTCCGCATACAAACCGTCCGGGCGATCCGCCGCGGTGGCGATGGTGCAGGCGGCCGCGAGGGTCGCGGCTCCGGTGAGAACTTTCTTTGAAATGGTCATACGGGCGGCAACTAAACCCGAATTCCAGCCGGAGAAAAGGCAAATTCCGTCGTGACAATCCGGCGCTCCCCCGGAAAGTTGGCCCGGACGAAATCAAACGCATTACGACATGAGCAATTCCCCCAACGAAGTCGCCCTCATTACCACCGACCACGGCGACATGGTCATCGAATTCTGGAGCGACGTGGCGCCCAAGACGGTCGAGAATTTCAAGAAGCTGGCCGGGCAGGGCTTTTATGACGGCACGGCCTTTCACCGCGTCATCAAGGGCTTCATGATCCAGGGCGGCGACCCGCTGACAAAAGACCCGGCCGAGGAATACCGCTGGGGCACCGGTGATCCCGGCTACAAGGTCAAGGCCGAGTTCAACGACCGCAAACATCAGCGCGGCGTCATCTCGATGGCGCGCTCCCAGCATCCGGACAGCGCGGGCAGCCAGTTCTTCATCTGCCACGGCGACGCTTCATTTCTCGACGGCCAGTACACCTGCTTTGGCAAGCTAATCAAAGGCGACGAGGTGCTCGAAGCCATCGCGACCTGCGAAACCAAGGGCGGCGGCGGCGAGAAGAGTCGCCCGGCCAAACGCCAGGGCGTGAAGTCGGTCAAGATCGTGCCGGCGGAGCAGTAAGAGAGGCCAGGTTTTCGAAGCCTGTTCTTCAAGGCACCGAAGTGTGGCAAGTGATGAACCTCGACCTCCTCGCCAAGGCCTTGGAATCCGCCGGGTGTCCGTCCGACAAATCCGCCGAGATGGCTGCCCAGCTCGACAAACGCGCCCACCAGCTTTCCGAACAGAAGGGCCGGACCTATGAAGAAGCGCTCAAGCATCTGCTCGGCCTCATGGCCCAGGGCTGGGCGGCGAAGCCAAGGTAGGACAGGTTTTCAGGAACCTGTCTTCGGCGATTGAGAACGGGCGCTGCTATTTTGATAGACCTCGAACATTCAACCCTGAACTCTGAACATCGAATGAACATGGCTCACGCGAGTTCTCGGCTTCAGATCTCGATGTTGGATGTTCAGTGTTCGGCGTTCGAGGTTCTCATCCCCTTCCCATGATCCAGCCCTGGCCCGTTCTCAAGTCCACGTCGTCCGGTGATTACCGGATTTTCACCATCCGCACGGAGCGCCGCCGCTCGCCGCGCACCGGCAACGAGCACGACTTCTTTGTCATCGACTGCCCGAACTGGGTGAACGTCATCGCCGTCACGCCGGACGATCAACTCGTCATGATCGAGCAGTTCCGCGCCGGCACGAACACCGTGGAACTGGAGATCCCCGGTGGAATGATCGATCCCAAAGACGCCTCGCCGCTGGAGGCCGGGCTGCGCGAACTCCGCGAGGAAACCGGCTACGAAGGCGACCGCGCGGAGGTGCTGGGGAAGATCTTTCCGAACCCTGCGATCATGAGCAACACGTGTTTCACCATCCTGGTGCGGAACTGCGGATTGAAGCATCCGACGGAGTTCGACTCGGGCGAGGACTTGATCACGCGCCTGGTACCGGCCAAGGAGATTCCCGAATTGATCACTGCCGGCAAGATCGGTCACAGCCTCGTCGTCGTGGCGCTCAGCTATTACGAGCATTGGCGGCGGAAGCACCGGTGACCCAGCCGTTGGTGACGGTTCGCGGCAGCGCCGCCGGTCCTGCCTTCAATTGTCCATTTCCCACCGCGGACGCGTTTCGCTAACGTGCGTGTGCCCGATGTCTGACGCCCATTTCCACGAACTCAAGAACTTGCTGCCCCAGGCCATGTTGCCGGACTGGATGCGGCTGGGCGCGCGTGCCATGCGCCTGCTGCGGGACCGGCATCACGCGGAGAAGCACGAGGCGCTGCTGAACCGGCTGTTCGCGGAGGTTCACGCTTCCATCGCGCTGCGGACGCAGCGCGCGGCGAATCGGCCGAGCATCGCTTATCCACCCGATCTGCCGATCACCGCGCGCAAGGACGAGATCGTGGCGGCCATTCGCGAGCATCAGGTCGTGGTCATCGCGGGCGAGACGGGTTCGGGCAAGACGACGCAGATTCCGAAGATGTGCCTCGAAGCCGGGCTGGGCATCGAGGCGAAGATCGGCTGCACGCAGCCGCGCCGGGTGGCGGCGTTGTCGATCTCGCGTCGGATCGCCGAGGAATTGAACGTCAGTTGGGGCCGCGAAGTCGGCTGCAAGATTCGCTTCGATGACCGGTCCAATGCGCAGACCTACATCAAGCTGATGACCGACGGCATTCTGCTGGCGGAAACGCAGGGCGATCCGGACTTGTCGGACTACAACGCGATCATCCTCGATGAAGCCCACGAGCGCAGCCTGAACATCGATTTCCTGCTCGGCTACCTGAAGACGTTGCTCGCCCGGCGCAAGGATATGAAACTCATTGTCACCTCGGCGACCATCGACACGCAGGCGTTCTCACGGCATTTCGATAATGCGCCGATCATCGAGGTGTCGGGCCGGATGTATCCGGTCGATGTGATTTACACACCGACGGGAAAATGGACGGAGGTGCAACTTCAGCAGCAGCGACGGCCGCAGTCTGGAAGGGCGGATTCATCCGCCTCGGCCGAAAACTGGGCGACTGAAGTCGCCCTTCCGTCGGTTCGAGTCGAATCGCCCGAGCCGGCTGAGGATGTGGACTTCGTCGAGGCTGCGGTGCGGGCGGCCGAGCACATCCTCTACGAAACCCACGTGGGCGATGTGCTGATCTTCATGCCGGGCGAGCGCGACATCCGCGAAACCGCCGACCAGCTTGACGGCCGGTTCGCCGGTGAGGCGGAAGTGATCCCGCTTTTCGGCCGGCTCAGCGCGGGCGAACAGCAACGCGTTTTTGCGCCTGCGTCGCGTCGCAAGATCGTCATCGCCACGAACATCGCCGAAACCTCACTGACCATTCCCGGTATTCGCTATGTGGTCGATGCCGGCCTGGCGCGCATCAGCCGCTACAACCCCCGCACGCGTACGAAGCGGTTGCCGGTCGAAGTGGTGTCGCAAAGCAGCGCCAACCAGCGCAAAGGCCGCGCCGGTCGCGTCGAGGCGGGCGTCTGCATCCGGCTTTACACCGAGGAAGATTTCGAGGCGCGACCGCCCTTCACGCAGCCGGAAATCCAGCGGGCCAACCTGGCCGAAGTCATCCTGCGCATGAAGGCGTTCCGGCTCGGTGACATCGAGACGTTTCCGTTCGTGCAACCGCCCAGCCCGAACGCCATCGCCACCGGTTACGCCTTGCTCCAGGAACTGGGCGCCCTCGATGCCGCGCGTGAGTTGACGCCGCTGGGCCGCGATCTGGCACGGTTACCGATCGATCCCACGCTCGGCCGCATGTTGATCCAATCGCAACGTGAACACGCCCCGCGCGAACTGCTCATCATCGCGGCGGGTCTGAGCATTCAAGATCCGCGCGAGCGCCCGCTTGATCAGAAGGAAGCCGCGAACGCCGCCCACCGGCAGTTCAGCGATCCGCGCTCCGACTTCCTCACGCTGCTCAACATCTGGAACGCGGTGCATGAGCAATGGGAGTCGCTCCGTTCGCAGGGGCAGCGCCGGAAGTTCTGCAAACAGCGCTTCCTCTCCTACCTGCGGATGCGCGAGTGGCAGGATCTTTATGCACAGCTCCACGACGCGCTCGACGATCTCGGCACGCTGAAGCTGAATGAAAGCAACGCCGCCTACGAGGCGATTCACCGCTCGATCCTGGCCGGCTTGATCGGGCACGTCGCGCTGCACGAGGAGCGCAACCTCTACAAAGGCTTCGGCAATCGTGAGCTGACCGTCTTCCCCGGCTCGGTCCTTTACGAACGCGGTGAACCGCAACGAAAGCAGCTTAACAAAGGCACCAAGCCGCCGCCCAAACCGAAGTCGAGCCAGCCGCGCTGGATCGTGGCCGGCGAGATCGTCGAGACCTCGCAATTGTTCGCGCGGACTTTGGCGGGCATCGATCCGCAATGGATCTACCAACTCGCGCCGCATTGCTGCAAAGTCACGCACGTCAATCCACACTGGAGCGCGAGCGCGGGCCGGGTGCTGGCAGAGGAGGTCATCACGCTGCACGGACTCGAAGTGCAGCGCCGCAAGGTCGCCTACGGCAACGTCAATCCCAAGGAAGCCACGGCGATCTTCATCCGCTCCGCGCTGGTGGAGGAAAATTTGGAAGTACGGAACGCGGAGCGTGGAACGCGGACTGCCGTGCATCACGCGCACGTCGATCCGGCCGATCTGGACGATGCACTCACTCCGCACTCCGATTTCCGCACTCCGCACTCCATCTATCCATTTCTAAACCACAACCGCGCGGTGCGGCAGAAGATCGAGAACTGGCAGACCCGCGTCCGGCATTACGGCCTCGTCGATCTCGATCAGACGCTGGGCGACTTCTACGCGAAGCACCTGGAGAATGTTTCCTCTATTCACGAGTTGAACCGCTGGTTGCGCGAGCATCCCGAACCAGGCGCCTTGTGCGTCACGGAGGAGGAACTGATCGGCAGCCAGGACTTGAGCTACGACGCGGACGCCTTTCCCGATGCCGTGCCGGTCGGGGGACAGCCGGTCGCGCTTGCCTATGCCTATGCGCCCGGGGAAGAGCACGACGGCGTGACGATCAAACTGCCGTTCGCGCTGGCCTCGACCGCTTCGGCGGCGGTGATCGAGTGGGCGGTACCCGGCCTTCGCGCGGAGAAGGTCGGTGAACTCCTGCGCTCGCTGCCCAAGTCGGTGCGCCGCGAGTTGCAGCCGTTGCCGCCGAAGATCGAGGAGATTGTCCGGGACTTTGCGCCCACGGGAAAATCCTTTGTCGAAGACCTGGGCCGCTTCATTCACCGGCGCTTCGGCGTGGCAATTCCAACCACCGCCTGGCCGGCTGAAGCGTTGCCCCGACATCTGCAGACGCGCGTCGAGATTGTGGGTCATGACGAGCAACCGCTGGGCGCGGGTCGCGATCTGGATCAACTGCGCCGCCAACTCGCCCAGACTCCGGCACCCACCGGGGCCGGGAAGGAACCGCCGGCCTGGAAGCTCGCCGTCGAGAAATGGGAACGCTTCGGTCTCGATGGCTGGACCTTTGGCGATTTGCCCGAGCGCATCACCGTGAGCGAAGGTCCAGGATTGCCGCTGTATGCGTGGCCCGGCCTGGCGGTGGAAGACGGCCTCGTGAACCTGCGGCTCTTTCGCAGCGTGGAGGAACGGCACACGGCGAGCCTGGCCGGAGTCGGACGGCTGGTGGGGTTGGCGATTCACAAGGACCTGGCCTGGCTCGAGAAGGACTTGCGTGCGCTCTCGAAGTTGCAGGCGCTGCACGCGCCGCTCGGCGGGGTGGACGAACTGCGCGAGACGGCGCTGGAGAATCTCAAGCGCCATGTGTTGCCGGCCGGGCCGCTGCCGGCGCTGACTGAGGCCAGCTTTCAGGCGGCGGTGGTCGGGGCGCGCAGCCGACTGGTTGGACTCGCGCAAAAGCTCGTGGATCAAGTTGGCGTCATCCTGCAACTCCGGCAGCAAGTCGAGCAACGCATCGGTGCAGGTGCCGCGCCGGTCGCGAAGCCGAAGTCGCTCAACGACCTGAGTCAGCTTGGACAGCTCACGGCGAAGCCCAAGGCGACCGTGGCAAGTCCGTTATCCGCCGAACTTGCGGCCTTGTTGCCGCCGCGTTTCCTCGAAGTCATTCCGTTCGAGCGCCTCCACCATCTGCCCCGCTATCTCAAGGCGCTGCTGTTGCGGGTCGAGCGCGCGGCGCAGAATCCGCCGAAGGACAAGGAACGCGCCGCCTTGGTGGCACCGTATGCGACGGCGCTGCGTCAGTTGGAGGCGAAGCCGCCGCACTCCGCCGAGGCGCGGGCGGCTCGGGAAGTGTTCCGCTGGCTGATCGAGGAATTCAAGGTGTCGGTCTTCGCGCAGGAACT
The DNA here is from genome assembly GCA_964463815.1 of uncultured Verrucomicrobiota bacterium. GTDB lineage: Bacteria > Verrucomicrobiota > Verrucomicrobiia > Limisphaerales > RI-55 > RI-55. The sequence continues at coordinate 7,600 of CAYXDZ010000142.1, forward strand.
CGGCACCGCCGTGCCGGTGTCGCCCAAGCGGCTCGACGAGGCGTTGGCGAAGCTGCGGACAGTGGGATGAGTGACGGACGCAAGAAATATCGGCGGCGTGGGGATGTCTCCGGGCGAAGCCGCGAACTTTGCCGCGCGCGTAACGCGACGTGACGAATTGGGGTGCTCCCCGGAACCGGTGGGCGGCGAGCACGCAGCGGACTTGGGGAAGCACCCGGAAAGGAAACTTTGAAGCCGAGCAACTGAACGAACTCGGCGAGAGGCCCGACGTCGCGGGTGGCAGGCAGCCAGCACCTCTGGCGCGCGCGTCTCCGCTTCACTCCGTTGCGCTGCGCGCGATCCAGTCACCGAAAAAACTCAGCCCCAAAAACCCTGGCGGACAGATCACGCCTCTTGACAACCCTCATAGGCGCTGCAGCGCTCTGGTTGAACTAAGCCGCTGTCGCGGCAAGGAGTCGGAGCGGTGTGCTGGTCGT
>CAYXDZ010000143.1:0-5053 GCA_964463815.1 uncultured Verrucomicrobiota bacterium
GAGCCGGTCTTCGTGCAGGGCTCGACCATTGCGCGCGCGACGCTGCACAACGAAGACGAGATCCGCCGCAAGGACATCCGCATCGGCGACACGGTGGTCGTGCGCAAGGCGGGCATGGTCATTCCCGAGGTGTTCGAGGTGGTGAAGACGAAGCGGCCGGAAGGCGCACCGGAGTTCGATCTGTTCCAGCACGTTGGTGGCAAATGCCCGGCGTGCGGTGGGCCGATCGCGAAGGAGAAGATGTCCGGAGGTGCCGCCGAGGAAGTGGCCTGGCGCTGCGAGAATGTGGCGGGCTGCCCGGCGCAGTTGACGCGACGCGTCGAGCACTTCGCCGCCCGCAAGGCCCTCGACATCGAGTCGCTCGGCGGGATCGTGGCGGAGAAGCTGGTCGAGCGCGGGCTGGTCAAGGAGCCATTGGATTTGTTCGATCTCAAGGTCGAGCAGCTCGCGAAGCTCAATCTGGGCACCGATGACGAGCCGCGGACATTTGGCGAGAAGAACGCCACCAAGGTCATCGAGGCGCTGGAGCGCGCGAAGGGTTTCCCGCTCGACCGCTGGATCTTCGCGTTGGCGATTCCAAACGTCGGCGACACCATCGCCTGGCAGCTCGCCCAGGCGCATCACTCGCTGGGCGAACTGGCGGACTCAGCGGTGTTGCGGGACATCCGCGACCAGGGCGCGCTGGACGCCGAGCGTAAGGAGATCAGTCCCCGCTCGCGCAAGAACCCGCCCAAGGACGAGGCCGACCGTGCAGTGCGCGAAGCGCGTTACGACGAACTGGGGCGGGAGTTGAAAGACATCGAAGAACGCCTCGCCACGGGCGGCTTGAAGTCGCGGATGGTCGAGGTCGGACCCGTGGTCGCCGGCAGCGTGCTCGGTTTCTTCGCGTCTGCCGCGGGCCAGGCGCTGCTCGCCCGCCTCAAGGAATTGGGAATTAACCCGCAGTCAGAGCGGCCCGTCGCGAACCCGGTTGCCGTGAACTCGCCGATTGCCGGCAAGACGTTTGTCCTCACCGGCACCCTGCCCACCCTGTCACGCGACGAGGCGTCCAAGCTGATCCGCGACGCCGGCGGCAGTACATCCAGTTCGGTCAGCAAGAACACGGATTTCGTGCTGGCGGGTGAGGAAGCCGGTTCGAAACTGGACAAGGCCCGGAAGCTCGGCGTGAAGGTCATCGACGAGGCGGCGTTCCTGCGGATGCGCCAAAACCCCGGCTGATCCGGCGGCTTCAATTCCGAGATTGCAAAATCCTGCTTTGCGGACGATGGTCCCACCACGTTTCCCGCAGTTCCTAGTCATTCCATGCGCACGAAATGTGTCCAGTCCGACCGGATCGGGATTTCCCTGGTGGAACTCCTTTGCGCCACGGCCGTCCTGTTGCTGGTGGCCTCGGTGATGGTGGTCCATGCCAATGTCCGCGGCGAAGCCAATCAGGCCCGCTGCCGGTGGAACCTCAAGGAAACCAGCCTCGCCTTCCGCCAGTTCGCCAGCGACAACGGCGACCGGCTCCCCATGCGCGTGTCCCAGCGGCTTGGGGGCGCACGGGAAGCGGTCGCCGCCGGAGACGTTGCAGGTGTTTTCAAGTCCGTGGCCGGCTACCTGACGGTGCCGGAGCATGTCATTTGTCCCGGCGACAACCGGTCCGCCGCCGCAGCGGTGCCGCAATTGACGACCGGTGAACTCAGCTACTTCGTGAATGCGACGGCGGACCGGCAACACCCTGGCGCGGTGCTGCTTGGGGATCGCGACCTGGCGGCAGCGGATTCCAACCGGCACGCTGAGAACTGGTTGAAGGGCATTCAGGAAGTGACCCGCGCGACCAAAGAGTTGACCTGGAGCGGCGTGTTGCACCGGGATGGCGGCAATGTCGCCCAAATCGATGGCGCGGTCGTTCAACTCAAGGAAGGCGAACTCCCCGAAGCACTGCTGGCGGGCGATTCCGCGCGGGCGCGGCTGCTGTTCCCGCAATAAAGGGCGGGGTCGCTTCCCATCACTCTGGACTGGTTTGGCGGCGGGGCTGGGAATTTGTTTGTAAGGTTTCCGGGCTGCCCGACAATGAGCATTGGTTCGCCGCATGAAACACCAACGAGCCTTTTCCCTGATCGAACTGCTGGTGGTGATCGCCATCATCGGCATTCTCGCGGCGATGTTGCTGCCCGCGCTGGGTCGCAGTTTGCGCCAGGCCGACCGGGTGCATTGCCTGAACAACCTGCGCCAGATCGGCATCTCCTTCCAACAGTTCGCCGACGATCATCAGAACCGCTACCCGATGCAGGTCGCCGAGGCCGAGGGCGGCGCGCGCGAAGCCACGGAACTCGCCACCAACCGGATTGGCTTTCTCGTGCTGGCACCGGGCAACTTCACCGCCGTCGAACGCGAACTGCTGACTCCGAAGCTGCTCGTCTGCCGGGCTGAACGACGCCAGGCGGCGGAGAACTTCACCGAGCTGAACGACTCCCACGTGAGTTATCTGCTGGCCACGAATGCCCTGCCCGGCAGCTCGATTTCCGTGCTGGCGACGGACCGCAATCTTGAAGCCCATCGCCCGACCACGGAGGCCGGTGACACAAACACAGTGCTTCTCTTCGGTGCGGGCACACATCAACGACGTGGCAACGTGCTCCTGGCCGATGGCCGCGTCGAGTGGCTGCGCGGGCTGGGCGTGCCACCGGTCGAAGTTTTTCCCACCGTCCCGGCCGGGCAAACGCCCGATCGCCCGGTCGGCGGCGGCTCACCCGATTCACCAACGGGCGGCTCGCAATCGCAACCGCCCGGGACGCCCACCAGCCCGCCCGGACAACCGGAGGTGAATCCACCGCGGCCGTCGCCGCCCGGCTTTGATCGCGGCAGTCCCGCGCCAGGCCTGGGAGCTTCGCCCGCACCCGGTGCCATCGAACCGGAGACGAACGCCATTCCCCCAACCGCCTTCATGCCGGACAATCCGTCGGCGTCACCCGCACCCATTGCGCTCGTCCCGATCCGGCCGTTCGATGAGCCAGCCGGCCGCAACTGGTGGTGGCTGCTGCTATTGCTGGCGCTGGTGGCCTGGTGGTTCCTCCGGCGAAGAATGAAAACAGTCGAGGCAGACGGCGCAGAGCCGGTTCGCGGAGCACCCGCCGGCGTGGTGTTGACGAATGCGGTGGCCGCGACCGGCTCCCTGGCGCAGACTTTCGGCGTGAAAAAATTCTTCACCGGGGCCGCGCTCAACGCCGATTTGCTGGTCACCATGCTCGAGAAACACGGCATCAACGCCCGGCAGGAGTTCGCGCGTCCGGAAATGCGGGAGCACGAGGACGAGTTCAGCCGCGAAGCCGTGGTGTACGTGCCGGAAGCGGACTACGACCGCGCCTACCAGCTCTTCTACGCCGAGCGGCAGGATGAGTTGTGAGGCGGCGACGGCCTCCGCCAGGTTTTGGACTACGCCGGCAGCTTGCCACGCCGAAGCCAGGCGAAGGCGGGAACGCCGTGACGACGGCGCTTTCGGGCGGACGGGGGGTGCCGGCATTTCAAACCCGCCCAGTGCATGCGTTTTGGGAACAAGCTGCGAAGCAGCGGCCAGAGAGTAGCCCACGGCGCAAGTCGTGGGTCCACATGCGAGAATGCGCCAAGCCCCGCCAGGGGCGAAAGAGCATTGACCAATCGTTTCGTTCTGCCGCCCCGCCGGGGCATGGGCCTCCTGCCGGGCTGACCCACGGCTGACGCCGTGGGCTACTCTCTGTCGCGCCTTGCGCTGGAAATCATCGGATCAGGGTTGAGCATCTCCCAGTCCGATACGGTTCAGATGGCGTTTTTCCCAAGCTGCCAGTTCCTCCACGGAATCCATAGTAATGACCTCCGGTGAGCCATCCCCAAACAAGTAAATACGGCTCCACTTTCCGTCGGGCGTGGCGACCGGATTCCTTTCTCTCAGGAGGGGGAGTTCGTGCATTCGGGTTTCGGCATCATCCGCCCTAAAGTGAGGTAAGTGCTCGGAATACATTACATCGTATTGGTCGATGCAGGCGTATGAGAAACCGGACTCGAACAACCTGCGCACAGGCTGACTGTCTTGACCCAGGAACTGGATCAAGTCGCGGATGGCGCGGGGAGGAGCCTTGCCAGGGTTGTCATTCACAAAAAGGCGATACATCAGGCCGAGAGGTCTGAGGGAGTTCCTCTTTTCTTCAGTTTGCCGCAGATAAGCTTCCTGGTGTTGCCTGAGCACTTCCGCGGTTACCGGTACTGCCGTGTGCGAATGCTGCTTCCTGAGCCTGGCATTCTCCGTCTCCAACGCGGCCATTTCGTGCTCCAGTCCGCCCAGTTGTCTCCGGAGGCCATCCACTTCTCCCCGCAATCTCGGCAAATCCGCCACATCCCGCTTGAGCCGCTCGATCTGCTCATCCCGCAGTTGGATCATCGCCAGTGCCGCCTGCTGGTCGCTTGCGAGCTTCGCGTGGGTTTGATTGAGCGTGGTGTTTTCCGTGCGCAATTGTTCGGCTTCGCGTTCTTGAACGACGTAGGTGGCGGTGCCGGTCACGGCGGCGGCTCCCAGAATGGCGGCGGCGGTTTTCAAGTTGATCAAGTTCATGGCGGTGGAGGCTCCTTCGGTGGCGAGGGTGGTGGCGGCGGCCATCGCCGCTCCCCCGAGCGCGGCGGTGGAAATGGTGACGGCCAGCCCGGCGGGCGCGGCCTGCACGGCCCCGGCGGACAGCAAACCGGCCAGCACGGTCGCAGACAGGCTCACGCCGTGCCGGCTGAAGATGTCGCGCAACCGGTCGAGCGCGCGGCTCACCCGCTTTTGCGCGGCGTCCTCCCCGAGCCCGAGCGCGACCCCGACTTCACGCAGGCTCCGGTTCTCGAAGTAACGCAGCAGGATCGCCTGGCGGTCGGTCTCGCCCAGTTCGTCCATCGCTGGTTCCAGCGCCGGGGCCACCTGTTCCCAGGGATTGGCGGTCGCGTCGTTCATAAGCTGTTCGGCGGCGGTTTGCTCGCGCTCGCGGCGGCGGTGGTCGCGCCGGAGCGTTTCCAGGCAGAGATGGCGCGTCGTGCGATACAGCCAGCCGCTGAGAATGAC
>CAYXDZ010000143.1:5153-8064 GCA_964463815.1 uncultured Verrucomicrobiota bacterium
GTTGAAGTGGTTTGACGGCCGTGGCACAGGCGTTGCAAAGGAGTCCGGCATGAAGCGCATCGCTCAGTCTCCCAACGCGGGAAAGCGGGCGCGCATGAACACCTAAATCGAAACCGTGGCGGCCAGGTCTGTCCGATTGGCCGCCACCACTGAAACCGAAGTTATGCCTGTCATCTCGAAATTCTACGGAATCATCGTTCGCATGATGAGACTCCCCGGTCGCCGCACGGCGATCTACGCCAATTACGGCGACCACGAAGTCGTGCTCGACGCGGCCACGCTGCGGATCATCTCCGGCAACGCCCCGGCCCGCGTGGTGGACATGGTGATCGAATGGGCCCGCGCGCATCACGGCGAATTGAAAAGCGCCCTCGAACACTTCGCGCAACGCGGCTCGCCGGTCGCCATCGCGCCCTTGCAGTAACCCCCACCACTTCGCCCCCGTACCAAGCAAGTCACATGGACATCGCCCGACCCGACCTGAAACGCGCCCGCAACCGCCGCCGAGTCCTCTTCAGCCTCGGCGGCCTCGCGGTGCTGGCGTTGATCACGCTCGGCCTCGCCCGACTGGAACCGGCCGCTCCGCGCGTGGATCGCGCCCAGGTCTGGACGGACACCGTGAAGCGCGGCGACATCCCCCGCCAGGTGCGCGGGAACGGCACGCTGGTGCCGGAGCAGATTCAATATGTGCAGGCGGACACGGACGGCCGCATCGAGCGCATCCATGTGCTGGCCGGCGCGGTGGTGCAACCGGACACGCTGATTCTCGAACTCAGCAATCCCGAACTCGAGCAGCAGGCGTTTGATCTGGAGTGGCAGCTCAAGGCGGCCGAAGCCCAACTCCGCCAGTTGAAAGTGCAACTGGAGAGCGAGCGGCTTACCCAGGAGTCCACCATCGCCTCGCTGCGCGCGGATCACACCCAGGCATCACTGGATGCCGAGGCGGACTCCATTCTGGCGAAGGATGGTCTCGTGCCGGATCTCACGATGAAACGTTCCCGCGCCAAGGCGGAAGATCTCGAGCAACGACTCGCGGTCGAGCAGAAGCGGCTGTTGATCAAAGGCGACTCCGACCAGGCGCAACTGGCCGTGCAAGAAGCTGAACTGGAAAAGCTCCGCGCGTCGCTGGCGTTGCGTCGCGAAAAAGTCGCCGCACTTAAAGTACGCGCCGGCATCGAGGGCGTGCTGCAATCAGTGGGTGATGGTCGCGAGACGTTGCAAGTCGGCCAGCGGATGGGCCCGGGCGCGACGCTCGCCAAGATCGTGCAACCGACGAAGCTCAAGGCGGAGATCAAGATCGCCGAAACCCAGGCCCGCGATGTGCAGATCGGCCAGCAGGCGGTCATCGACACGCGCAACGGCCTGATCAAGGGGATGGTGACCCGCGTCGATCCGGCGGTGCTGAACGGCACCGTGACCGTGGATGTGAAACTCGAGGGCGCCCTGCCCCGCGGTGCGCGACCCGACTTGAGCGTCGATGGCACGATCGAGCTCGAACTGCTCGAAGATGTCCTCTACGTCGGCCGGCCGGTCAACGGCCAACCGGACGCGACCATCGGACTCTTCAAAGTGAACGCCGAAGGGGAAGCCGAACGCGTGAGCGTGAAGCTGGGCCGCAGCTCCGTCAGCACCATCGAGGTGCTGGAAGGCCTCGCGACCGGCGATGTCGTCGTGCTGTCCGACATGTCGCAATGGGACGAATTTTCACGAATCAAACTGAGGTGAAAACATGACGACGTCATTTGTCAGCAGTCAGTTGTCCGTGGCGAGTTGCCGGGGCTCAAGCTTCTGCGGCGGGATCCACCGGACCGATCGATTTGAGATAGCTATTGAGCTTGGGACCCAGTTCGTCCATCAGCGGTTTGAGTTTCTCGATCTGCCCGGCTTTCAGCAGGTCGCGCTTATACGCCCGGCGGAGCCAGTGCTTGGTCTCATTGAGCGATCCGCGCGCGGTGCGAACGAAACGCCGGTTGTCCGCATAGCTTCCCCGACCGGTTCCCTCGGCAATGTTGGCTCCAATGCTGTCAGCGGAGCGCACAATCTGGCCGCCCACCGTGCGTTTTGCGAAGTCATCCCAGCCGGCGGCAATGTCCCAAATACTGTCGGCCACCGCCTCTGCCAATTGGTAAACACGCAAGTTTTCAAAATTGGTTTTCACAGGCGGAAGCGTTCCATGAACCGAACCGAAATGACGAGCCCATCGTCACCAGCCACCAACAACTGACAACCAGCAACTGACCACTGACCAATCACAAATGACCACCAACCAAAATCAACTCATCCGCCTCGACGGTATCAAGAAGGTCTTCTTCACCGACGAGATTGAAACCCACGCGCTCGCCGAGGTGCATCTGACCATTGAGCGCGGCGAATACGTGTCCATCGCCGGCCCGAGCGGTTGCGGCAAATCAACGCTGCTCTCGATCCTTGGCCTCCTCGACACGCCGACCGGCGGCACCTACGTCCTGAATGACAACGACGTGTCGAACCTCGACTTCGCGCAGCGCGCCCGCATCCGCAACCGCGAGATCGGCTTCATCTTTCAGAGCTTCAATTTGATCGGCGATCTCACCGTGTTTGAGAACGTCGAACTGCCGCTCACGTATCGTGGCACGAGCGCGGCCGAACGGAAGTCCGCCGCCATGGGCGCGCTGGAGAAGGTCGGCATGGCCCATCGCGTGAATCACTATCCCTCGCAGCTCTCGGGCGGTCAGCAGCAGCGGGTGGCCGTGGCGCGCGCGCTCGCCGGCAAACCATCGATCCTCCTCGCCGACGAACCGACCGGCAACCTGGACTCGAAGAACGGCGATGCCGTGATGGCGTTGTTGCGGGATCTGCATCGCGAGGGCGCCACCATCTGCATGGTCACGCACGACACCCGTTTCGCCCGCCACGCCGACCGCCAGATTCA
>CAYXDZ010000144.1:0-3945 GCA_964463815.1 uncultured Verrucomicrobiota bacterium
TGACGGATTTCAATCGGACTGTCGCGTTATTCCAAGCGCGTTTGGCCGACCACGAAACCATCCGCCAATACCAGCAAGACCTGCTGATCGCGGAGCAGACGTTGGAGAGCGTAAAGTTCGCCAACGAAATCGTAAACAAGCTCTTCGCCTCCATCAAAAAAGACGTGACCGTGACTCTCGAGGGCACAAAGGAGGCACTGCCGTTGAGCCTGATTGCGGGTGTGGCCGCAGGCGGTGATTTAACCTCAGCCGGTCGCGCAGCTCTTGATAAGGCATCGTATGCTGTAGAGCGGACTTTTGAGGCCCGTGAATTCATCCAGTTCGGCATCGTGCAGGCGCTGGAACTTGCCACCTCTACTTCGAAACGCTGGACCGAGTTTGAGAAGATCGCTCCAATCCAGTGGAATCAGGAGGTTCGTTCCGCCATCGCGGATATGGGAGACAAATGGGAGAAGATCATGGCCGTGCTGGGCACGATCAACGTTCGATATCGGGAGTACGACGACGCGCTGCTAGCCTATCGGGCGCTGGTCAGCAAGGGCGACCGCATCCAACAGGAACGCCTGGTCTTCCGGCAGCGCGCCTCGGCGGTGGTCCAGGGTTATCGAACCCGCGATGCCGCCTTCCGCATCTTCCGAAACGAAAAACTGGAGCGCTACAAGACCTTGTTTGATCTGGCCGCAAGCTATGCGTTCCTTGCGGCCAACGCTTACGATTACGAAACCGGCCTTCTCGGGACCACTCAGGGTCGTAACTTCGTCAATCGGCTCGTCGCCTCACGCGCACTCGGTGTTGTCCGCAACGGCGAACCTCAATATGCCGGCAGTAATACGGGCGATCCTGGACTTTCGAGCGCACTCGCAGAGATGAAGGCCGACTGGGAGGTCGTCCGCGGCCGACTTGGGTTCAACAATCCAGACGCCTATGGGACCACGGTCTCCCTGCGGTCGGAGAATTATCGCATCCTGCCTGCCACCGACAGCGGCCCGAACTGGAAGGATGTCTTGCAGCAGCACCGTGTTACGGATCTGCTGGCTGATGCGGACGTGCGACGCTACTGCATGCAAATCAGTCGCGGCGACGGTCTGCCGGTTCCGGGCATCATCATGGAGTTCAGCACCGTCATCGCCAACGGCTACAATTTGTTCGGCCGGCCGTTGGCCGCCGGAGACCACTCCTTCAACGCGAGCGCCTTTGCCACCAAGATCTTCGGTGTGGGCGTTGCGCTCCCTGGCTACCGTGGCATGGACGAACCCGCGGCCAACAGCGGGGCCGGAGGAACGTCTCCTTCGGATCCGGATATTTCATTTCTCGATCCACAGGGTATGGCGGCGACGCCGTATGTGTATCTCATTCCCGTGGGTGAGGATCTGATGCGAACCCCGCCGTTGGGCGACGCCGGCCAGATTCGCTCCTGGCAGGTGGCGGATGTGGCCATTCCCCTGCCTTTCAATATCGGCGCATCCGACTTTTCAACTCTGCCGCTTTACACGTCGAGCGATTCGCTGAGCGAACCGCTGTTCGGCCTGCGCAAACATCAATCGTTCCGGCCCGTGCCGGACGATTCCTACTTCAGCCCGAGTTTGTACGGGCCGACCGGCACCTTGTTGCGTTCCCAGTACACCAACAACCGGTTGGTCGCCCGCTCCGTGTGGAACAACCGCTGGAAGCTCGTCATTCCAGGCCACGTTTTGCTGGATGATCCCGACGAAGGTTTGAACCGGTTCATCCGCACCGTCCGGGACATCAAGATTCATTTTGTGACTTACTCCTACTCCGGCAACTAGGCGCCACCATGAACTACTTACGATTCACGCGAACAGCATGCCCGCTACTTGCCGTTATATTCGTCACCCTGTGGGGCGTGTGGTGCACGCAAGCGTTTCCACCGGCGCCGCATCACGTTATTCATGGACTGGTTCGGAATGAATTCGGCGAACCGTTGTCGCTCTCCACCGCGCAGGTGTTCCTGGAAACCACCGACGGAATCACCGTAGCCTGTCAGGTGTCGCCGGACATTCGACCGGGCGAGAACTATCGCCTGATTGTCCCGATGGATTTGCTGAATACGGTCGATCCCTACAAGCCGAACGCGCTGCGTCCCCTGGTGGGATTCCGGCTCAAGGTGCAAATCGGGGGGACGGTGTATGTGCCCATCGAGATGGCCGGCAACCTGGGCACCCTCGGCCAGCCGGCTGGAGAAACGCTGGCCAACCTCACCCTGGGCGTGGACTCGGATGGCGACGGGATCCCCGACGCGTGGGAAAACCTGCTGATCCAAATGCTCGGCGGCGGATCGACTTTGGCCGGCATCACGCCCAACGGCGACATCGATGGTGATGGTGTCAGCAATTATGAGGAATACTTGGCCGGCACCTACCCATGGGATCCTACCGATGGTACGCCTGCTGAGGGCCTGAGGCTGGGCATCTTTCGCCAGAATGGACAAGGGCCGGTCCTGGAATTCTTCAGCACCGCCGGCCTTACCTACTCCGTCCTCGGGACCACGGACCTGACAACGTGGACGCCTATGTCGATTCGCGTTCCTCCGGGAACGACCGGCGGCCCCGGCTCGCTGGAGTATCTCAGCCCGGCGTCTGGGATCATCGAAGTCGAAGTGTTGATCCCACCGCCTGAATCCAAGGCGATGTTCTTCCGCGTGCGCGTCCAATGAACCACCTGCAACCAAGTTCCGACGCGGTCGTTCGCACCCGTCGATGGAAACGCCTGGGGGTGGCCGTCGGCATGGTGTTGATCGCGGCGGCGGCCTTTGTTTTCTTCCATGGAACGCCGCGAAAGTCGGTCAGCCCAGTGAGGGAGGTGCTTCGAAATGAATTGCAGCTTGTGGACGGACGGCTGACGGAGCGCGGCGTGCCGTTTACTGGAGTCGTTCTTGAGCATTACGGTGACGGACCGTTGAAATCGCGGTCCGGGGTGTCCAATGGGTTGCTCGAAGGATTGTCGGAAGGTTGGTATACCAACGGCGTCCTTCAAGTCACCGAACAATTCCATCTCGGCGTGTCCCATGGAATGCGCACCAAATACTACGACAATGGCAACCGGCTGTCTGAGGCAAGGATTGTGGAAGCGAGGCTTCAAGGTCTTTACGAACGCTGGCATCAAAACGGTGTGCTCGCCGAAAAGATCTTCCTCACCAACGGCGTGGCCAACGGCGAATCGCTTGCCTTTCATCCCGATGGCTCGCTCAAAGCCCGAGTGCAACTCGACAGCGGAAAGGTCGTAAAACGGGAATTCTGGGAGCCGGGGGTAAGTTCGTTGGCGGCCAGTGCATCCTCAACGCGATGAACCCGCCTCCGGCGGTGGAGACGCTTCCGAGCCTGTTCAGTAAAACATGCGCGACCTTGATCTCGTCGTAAGTGTGGCGCATCGCGGCGGCGTGGATCCCCAGGCAAGCGCCAGCACCGTTGAAATGCACTCTTTGCTGGTGAAGGAAACCTGCCGCTTGCTAACCCGCGTCCTTCCCGTGACGCCCGCGCCGGTGAGCGTCAGCAACCGTGTCGTGCCCAGCAGTCGCTTCACTTCGGCCAACTCGCGGGCACGCCCCACAAAGCTGGTGACCTGGGCGGGGAGATTGCTGGGAAGCACTTCAAGGGAACGAAGCGGCGGAAACTCGGCGGGGAGATCCCGCATGACGAGCTGAAATATCCGCTCCGGCCGGCTCAAATCCCTCAGGCGGCGTCCGTAATCGTGTCCCGATTGATGGCACCCGTTTGCCAGGCGCCGACGATTGTTTGAATTTCCTGTGAGGCCAGGCCCTTCGTGCTGAAGTCGGTTAACGGCAGACGAACGCCGCCAGATGGTGGAAAATATCGTGATCGCAAGAGGCGAAGTTACCCTGAAATTTTGCTGCCTACCTACTTCCAAGGAACTGGCGGAAGGGGTGGGATTTGAACCCACGGTAGAGTTGCCCCTACTCCTGATTTC
>CAYXDZ010000144.1:4045-8042 GCA_964463815.1 uncultured Verrucomicrobiota bacterium
TGGCGGAAGGGGTGGGATTTGAACCCACGGTAGAGTTGCCCCTACTCCTGATTTCGAGTCAGGTGCCTTTAACCACTCAGCCACCCTTCCCGCCGGGGCGCTCTTCTTAGTCCATGCCCGGACCGCCGGCAATGGTTTTTCCAAATGGCTGGCAATGATCGCTGGCGCGGATTTTTGCAATCCGGGATTGAAGGAACCGGCGGTCATTGATTAACTCTCACGCACCATGATCACCAAATACATGCTCAAACTGCTCTCCCCCCTGCTTCTGGGTGCCACCCTGGTTATCGCTTCCGGCTGTGGCGGCGGCACCCCGGAAAGCTCGGTTGACAAGGCGGCGGCCAGTCAATTGGAGGCCAAAGTCGCGGAAGGCGATGCCAGCGCCGCCATGAAACTGGGCGAAATGTACGCGGCTGACCTAGGGAACAAAGAGTCCCAAATCGAAGCGGCCAAGTGGTTTCACATCGCCGGCCGGATGGGGCATGGCGAGGCCAGCGTTGGACTGAATGCCATCATCGGGGGACTGCCCTTCGAAGATCAGGCGGAAGCCGAGCGGCGCGTGGAGCTGTTCAAGTTCCCCGCAAAACCCTGACGCCCCCGCGGATTATTTAGCGAGCTCAACGGCCGCGCTCCAGTCCTCACCCAGGCGGGTGCGGGCGCGCAGGGTCTGACCCGCAGCCTGGGAGATCGCCGCCTCGGCGCGCCGGGCGGTTGCCGCAACGGTGCCGCCCGCCCGCCGGGGATCGCTGCCATCCAGGGTGTAGAAGATTTCCCCGACGGAGGAGACAAGCGTCACGGTCATTCCCTCGCGGCTCACCTGGGGGGCGGGGACATCGGGCACGAGGCCGTGGCTGTAGAGCTGGGCCAGCACCACATCGGAGCGGCGGGGGATGTATTCCTTCAGGAGGCGCCCGATTTCCACGCGCCAGTCGTCATCGCGGTTCAACGGCCCGGCCAGCAATTCACCCTGCGCGTTCAATCGCGGCGGCGTGCCCATGGGGAAGCCCGCCTCCGTGTCTCCCCAGCGGGCGGATTCACCGATCACGGCGGATTCGATTTCGGCCGCCCGGCGCTGGAAACGCTCCGCCACGCTGGCCGCCGTCAACAGCCCGCCATGGAAGAAATGCCGGTGGACATGGTCCGCCACCAGCATCCGGAAATCAGCGTTGTCGAGGCACTGCTGCCAGAGCCATTGCGGGTTGCTGGTCTCAAGCTCATTGCCCGCGGGGAAGGGCCCCGTGCGATCCTCATTCACATCGAGAAATGTATGTTCGGCATCCCAGACGAAGAAGCGGAAGCCGTGTTCGCCCGTGCGGCTGCGGATGCCATGCCAGTTGTTGGGGCGCGCGTCGCCGCCGAACTTGGTGATCGGCGCGTCCATATTGCCGCCGTAGATGATGATCAGCATGTAGTCGATCAAGTTGCCCGGATCGAGCAGCACCGGGTAGGCGGGGTTGCGGGTGCCGTCCGGATGATTGCCGAGCAGCCGCTGGTAACGGGCCGGATCGGCCAGCCCCTGCTTCGCCAGTTCATGCAACTGTTTCCACGCCTCCAGATTGCCGTCCGTGGTGATCGTGGCATAGGAGTTCATGCCGTGCTCGGCAAAACCGGAGTCCACCTTGACTACGTCGTAATCATCCTCCCTGCCGCCAAAGTAGCTTGCCCCGTAGGAGGCCTCCGGCCGTTCGCAGGTGTTGTAGAGTCCCCAATACACGCCGTTGATGTATAGGTGGCAATAGTCGCCCCGCGCCCCGGGCTGGCCCATCGCGAGCTGAAGATCACGATTGAACTGGTCGCGCAGAAACACCCCGCGTGGATCGGCCTGGAAGCTCCACGAGTAATTCTGAAAGGTCCGCAGATCGAGGCTGGCGAACTCCTGCGCCGCGGCGGGACCAAACAAGGGAAAGCGCAGCTTCCCTTCGCCGTATTCCTTGCGGAAGAAGAGCCGGAAAGCGTGCTTGGGATTCATCGGCATACGGCTGAACCCGCCCCGAATGCGAATGCCCGCGTCGATCTGAAAACCCGGCGTGTCTCCGGCAGCCAGGTATTCGACCGACACCGGCCGTTCGTTTTCCCGCCCGGAACGTCCGGAGTTCACATAAATGCCGGTCTGTTCGTTGAACAGGTCGTCGAGATTCAGCACGAGGGAAAAACTGGGGATCGCCCGCAACGCCGGGATGATCTCGTCCCGAAAGCGCGGATCATCCACCACCTTCGGGTCCATGCCGTAGTTCACGCGCTTCGGTCCCCACGAATAGGGCCAGCCGGCGGGCGGCAAGCCATCCGCCGATTGCCGGATGACATCCGCGGGAAACAAAAACGTATGCGTCTCCGTGTCGGCGGGCGCGTGCCCTGCCTTGAAGGCGGTCGCGCGAACCACCGTGGTCCGGGCAATCTCCAACGGACCATGGTAGGCCAAACCGCTGTCCAAAGTCGGCACCGTGCCATCCAAGGTGTAACGGATTTCCGCGCCATCAGTGGCAGTGGCAAGCGCGAGCCGGAACGCCCGCTCCTGCAGCCCGCGCGGGTGGCTGAGTTTCACCCGCGCCACCTTACCCTCGCGCGCTGCCTCGTTGGGTTCACCCGGCGTCGGTTGCAACAAGAATTCCCGGGTACCGGCGGCGGTGAGGCCGTAGGAGACATCGCTTTTCTGCTTCGGATAGGCCGGCGCGAATTCATCCGCCACGCTTCCATCCGGCCGGACCAGCGCGAGATAATCGCCCTCGCCCTTGAGTTTGAAGCTCGCGTGCAGCGGTTGGCCGGTGACGGCCCGATCCTTGCCCGATGCGTAAACGATCAGATAACCGCCGGCGGGCAGTTCAACCACCGGAAAACGCCAGCGCAGCAGCTGCCGCCGCCGGTCGGTGAGCGCCCAGCCCTCAAGCTGAACCAGTCGTGAGCCGGGATTGTGCAGCTCGATCCAGTCCGAACGATCGTCATCGTCATCCCGGTCGCCAGTGTTGTTGATGGCCAGGAATTCAGAAATGACGACGCGATCAGCGGCCGGCAAGGTGCCGGTCTGAGCGAGCCACCAGAGGCAGCCTGCGAATGCGATGCGTAACATAGAGGGAAATGTTTGGGGAAATTGCGAGCAGCGAAACCGGGGAACCGCCGGTCATGGCCCGGCCGGACGACCGGCCCCGGCTTTGCGGGCCGCTGCCAGTTCGGCCTCGCTTAACCGGCCGTCCTTATCGACATCAAACCTGGCCAACGGGCTTTCGACCGGCTGGCCCCCGCCGCCGAACATCCCGCCACGCTGCCGCCCGCCCGGTGGTCGCCGCAACATCCCGCCGAACGAGCGCGGCAGCCCTTGCACCTGGCCGGCGGCGATGGCGGCACCCAACGCATTGCGCTCGTCGTCGTTCAATTCACCATCGCCGTCCCGGTCGTATTCCTTTTGGGCCTCGGCCCAGCGGATGCGGATGCCGTCATTGGCCGCCCGTAATTCCTCGTCATTCAACTGGCCGTCCTTGTCCAGGTCGTACTTCTCGACGATCTCCGGCGGCATTTGAAACATCGGGTTGCGGCGGCCGCCGCGTTGAGCCGCCTCCTTTTTCGCCGCGCGGGCGGTCTCGCGCTCGGCGGCATCCAGGCGGCCGTCCTGGTTGCGGTCGAACTTGGCCAGGATCGCCTCCCGCCGCTGTTGAAACAGTTCTCCGGGATTGTTGCCAGCGGCCGCGGCAGCAATTCCGGTCAGCACAAACGTCACCAGGAGGAACCAGCCCAGGCGGAAGCCGGGTTGCGGAGAAAAGAGATTTCGAGACGAGTTCATGCGCGGCAATGATTGGTGGCTAAGTGACAACAGCGTAACAAGAATGTTACGGCTGGAAACTGAAAAGTGGCCCCTTTGGCCCGTTGCCGTCCCACCCGGTTGGAGCAACCCGTTGGCGTCAGCGCTTGTTCTTGCAGGCCCCCGACCGCTTCAACGCGTCGCAGGAGCCCGTGATGCGCAGTTGCTGGGAGGCGACCGAAAACCCGAGCTGGTGAACGATCTCGT